>DASVVS010000113.1:0-20571 GCA_036386455.1 Thermoleophilaceae bacterium | reverse complement strand
CACCGAGCCCGCGGTCAGGGAGATCACGATGAGCAGGACGTGGGCGGCGTCGAACTGGTCGATGACCGGCTGGCCCGCGTTGGCCTGGAAGGACCGGAACAGGAAGACGTAGCCGATGGCCTGCGCGAACGACAGGCCGACGGTCAGATAGCGCGTGTACTGCGTGATGCGCTGCTGGCCGACCTCGCCCTCCTTGGAGAGCTTCTCCAGCGATGGGACGACGACCGTCAGCAGCTGCAGGATGATCGACGCCGTGATGTACGGCATGATCCCGAGCGTGAAGATGGCGAAGCGCGACAGGCCGCCGCCGCTGAACAGGTTCAGGAAGCCGAGGATGCTCGAGCCGCTGAACGAGTCGGCGATCGACTTGACGGCCTGGATGTCGATGCCCGGCACGGGCAGATAGGACCCCAGGCGGTAGAGCGCGAGGACGAACGCGGTGAACGCGAGCTTCTTGCGAATCTCGGCGACCGTGAAGCCTGTCAGGATGGTGGAGAGCACCGGCGGCGCAGCTTAGTACACGGTGATCGCCGGCCCTGCAGCGCGCGGGGCGCGGCGCAGGCCGATCACTCGCCGTGGATGTGACAGGTCCCGCCGGCGGCCTCGATGGCCGCGCGAGCGGATGCGCTGAAGCCGTGCGCGTGCACGGTCAGCGACTTGGTGATCTCGCCCTTGGCGAGGATCTTGATGTCGACGCCCTTGCGCGTTCCGAGGCCCTTGGCCTGCATCGACTCGACGGTCACGACGTCGCCCTTCTCGAAGCGTGCCTCGAGATCGAGCAGGTTGACCGCCTGCGTGTGCGTGCGGAACATCTCGAACGGCATCGACTTCTTCATGTGCGGGCCGCGCAGCTTGCGCATCCGCATGTGGATCGGCATCTGGCCGCCCTCGGCGCCCGGCCGCGACTTGCTGCCGGCGCGCGAGCCATAGCCCTTCTGGCCGCGGCCCGAGGTCTTGCCCAGGCCGGAGCCCTCGCCGCGGCCCACGCGCTTGCGCCTGTGGCGCGAGCCCGGGGCGGGCTTCAGGCTGTGCAGGCCGATCTGCTGCTCGTCGGCCATCAGTCCTCCACCTTCACGAGGTGGGCGACCTTCTGGATCGCGCCGCGGACCGTGGGGTCATCGGGGCGCTCGGCGGTGGCGCCGATCTTGCCGAGGCCGAGCGTGCGGAGCGTGCCCTTCTGCCTCTCGTTGCTGCCGTTCGGCGACTTGACCTGCGTGAGGCGGATGGTCTCAGCCACTGGGCACCTCGGCAGGCTCGGCCGGCGCGGCTTCCTCCTCCTGCTTCGGCTTCGCGTCCACGCCGAGCACCTCGGCGATGCTCAGGCCGCGCAGCTCGGCCATCTCCTGCGGCGAGCGCAGCTCCTGGAGCGCGGTGATGGTGGCCTTCACGAGGTTGATCGGGTTCTGCGACCCGAGCGACTTCGACAGCACGTCGTGGATCCCGGCCAGCTCGAGCACGGCGCGCACGCCGCCGCCGGCGATCACACCGGTACCTTCGGAGGCCGGACGCAGCAGGACTCGCCCGGCGCCGTATACGCCGGTCACCTGGTGCGGGATGGTGCTGCCGTACTTCGGCACCTTGAAGAGGTTGCGGCGGGCGCGCTCGACGCCCTTCTGGATCGCGAGCGGCACCTCGTTGGCCTTGCCGTAGCCGACGCCCACCTGTGACTTCTCGTCGCCCACCACGACCAGGGCCGTGAACGAGAAGCGGCGGCCGCCCTTGACGACCTTCGCCACGCGGTTGATCTCGACGACCCGCTCCTGCAGGTCGCTGCCGGGACCGCCCCGGTCGCGGTCGCGTCTCTGTCCGTCGCGTGCCATAGCTGGTCGAGGTTAGCGATCCGGGCCTCTCGGCCTAGAAGCGCAGCCCCGCCTCTCTGGCGGATTCCGCCAGCGCGCGCACGCGCCCGTGGTAGAGGTAGCCGCCACGGTCGAACACGCAGGTCTCCACGCCCGCCTCCTTGGCCCGCTCGGCCAGGAGCGCGCCGGCGCGCTGCGCCTGCTCGGTCGGCTTGAGGTCCTTGAGGTCGGACTCGACCCAGTTGACGGCGGCCAGCGTGCGGCCGGCGTCGTCGTCGATGAGCTGCGCCTGGATGCCGCGGTTGGAGCGGAACACCGACAGCCGCGGGCGCTCGGCCGAGCCGCGCACCTTCGCGCGGACGCGGCGGCGGCGGCGCAGTCGCGCCTGCTGCTTGGTCTGGACGCTCATGCGCGCTTGCCCACCTTGCGCATGACGTGCTCGTCGGCGTAGCGGATGCCCTTGCCCTTGTAGGGCTCCGGCGGGCGCACCTTGCGGATCTGGGCGGCGATCTCGCCGACCACCTGCTTGGAGTTGCCGCGCACGATGATCTGGGTCGGCACCGGAACCTCGAAGTCGATGCCCTCGGGGGCCTTGATCGTGACCGGGTGCGAGTACCCGACCGCCAGCTCGATGTCCTTGCCCTTCAGGTGCGCGCGATAGCCGACGCCCTGGATCTCGAGGCGCTTCTCGAAGCCCTCGGTCACGCCGGTGACCATGTTCGCGATCAGCGAGCGGGTGAGCCCGTGGAGGGCGCGGTGCTCGCCGCGGTCGGTCGGGCGCGAGACCACGACCTGGCCGTCGTCCTTCTCGATCGTGAGGTCCTTGGAGACGCGCTCCTCGAGCGTGCCGCGCGGGCCGTTCACGCGCACGACGTCGGGCTCGATCGTCACTTCGACGCTCGAGGGGAAGGGGACGGGCTGCTTTCCGATACGGCTCATGCGTCGATGATCGTTCGCCGGCCCGCGTACCACCGGGGCCGCGAAAACCGAGTGGAGCAAGGACGCAGGCTGAAGCCCATGCAGGAGTGCATGGGCGAAGCCGAGGACGCCGCCATCACGATGGTTTGCAGGGGCATCCGGGGGTGCGGGGGTCGGCGAGCGGTCATCGTCATCACCAAACGTAGGCGACGACCTCGCCGCCGACGCCCTGGCGCCGCGCGTCGTGGCCGGTCATGACCCCGCGGGAGGTCGAGACGATCGCGGTGCCCATGCCGCCGAGCACCTTGGGGATCTCGCCGGCCTGCACGTACGTGCGCCGGCCGGGGCGCGAGACGCGCTGGATGCCCGTGATCACCGAGGAGCGGTCCTGCGTGTACTTGAGCTTCACGCGCACGACCTCGCCGACGCGCGCGGGCTCGACCGAGTAGTCCTCGATGTAGCCCTGCTCGCGCAGGATCCGGGCGATCTCGACCTTGAATCGCGAGGCGGGGATGTCCACCACGTCGCGGTCGGAGCTGATCCCGTTGCGGATCCGCGTCAGGAAGTCGGCTATCGGGTCGGTCATCGACATGAGATCGCCCCTATGCCTACCAGCTCGACTTGGTCAGGCCGGGAACGTAGCCCTCGTGGGCCATCTCGCGCAGGCAGATCCGGCACAGGCCGAACTTGCGGAAGTACGCGCGCGGCCGGCCGCAGCGGCGGCAGCGGTTGTACTGGCGGGTCTTGTACTTCTGCGGCCTCTGCTGCCGCACCACCTGGGAAGTCTTTGCCATCTAGCTCGCGTCCTCCGTCGAATCTCCGGGCGTGCCGCCCTCGGTTTCCCCAGCCGCCGGGTCGCCCTCCTCGGCGCGCGTGGGGGTCTCATAAGCCTCCGGGTTCTCCTCCTTGAGCTGCTCGAGCGCGGCCTGCTCGGCCTCCGCGCGCGCCCGCGCCTCCTCCTTGCGCTCCTCCTCGGCGGCGGCCGCGGCGGCCTCCGCGTCCTGGCCTCCTCCGGGGCGCCCCTCCTGCCGGAACGGCATCCCGAACGCCTGGAGCAGCGCGAACGCCTCCTCGTCGGTCTGAGCGCTCGTCGTGATCGTCACGTCGAGCCCGCGGACCTGGTCGATTGCGTCGTAGTCGATCTCCGGGAAGATGATCTGCTCGCGCAGGCCCATCGTGTAGTTGCCGCGGCCGTCGAACGAGTTGGCCTTCAGGCCGCGGAAGTCGCGGATCCGCGGGATCGCCACCGACAGCAGCCGGTCGAGGAACTCGTACATGCGCGCGTCGCGCAGCGTGACCGCCACGCCGACGGGCATCTGCTCGCGCAGCTTGAAGTTCGCGATCGACTTGCGCGCACGGCGGATGTTGGGCTTCTGGCCGGTGATCGTGGCGAGCTGCTCCTGCGCGGCATCGAGCATGTTCGAGTCCTGCTTGGCGTCGCCGACGCCCATGTTCACGGTGATCTTGAGGATCCGCGGCGCCTGCATCGAGCTGGAGTAGCCGAAGCGCTCGATCAGCGCGGGCTTGATCTCCTGCTCGTATCGCGTCTTGAAGCGCGGGACCGTGTTCGCCTGGGTCGTGGCCATCACTCGAACGCCGTCCCCGATCGCCTGCCGACGCGCACGCGGCGGCCGTCCTCCTCCAGCGTCGAGCCGACGCGGGTGGGCTCGCCGCTCTTCGGGTCGAGCGGCATCACGTTGGAGAGGTGGATCGGGCCCTCCTTCTCCACCACTCCGCCGACCTGGCCGCCCTTCTGGGTGTCGCGGATCGAGCGCGGCCGCGTGTGCCGCTTCTGGATGTTCATCCCCTCGACGAAGACCCGGCTCTTCGTCGGCTCGACGCGCAGCACGCGACCGGTCTTGCCCTTGTCCTTGCCGGAGATGACCTTGACCATGTCGTCCTTGCGGATGCGGGCCGGCATGAGCTAGAGCACCTCCGGCGCCAGCGACACGATCTTCATGAAGTTGCGGTCGCGCAGCTCGCGCGCGACGGGGCCGAACACGCGCGTGCCGCGCGGGTTGTTCTGCGGGTCGATCAGCACCGCGGCGTTCTCGTCGAACGAGATGTAGGTGCCGTCGTCGCGGCCGAACTGCTTGCGCGTGCGGACCACCACGGCGCTGACCACCTCGCCCTTGCGGACCGAGCCGTGGGGCGTGGCCTGCTTGACCGTGGCGACGATGATGTCGCCGACGCCGGCGTAGCGGCGGTGCGAGCCGCCGCGGACGCGGATGCAGAGGATCTCGCGGGCGCCGGTGTTGTCGGCCACGCGAAGCCGTGTCTCCGCCTGGATCACTCGACTCCCTCCGCGAGCTCGATTGGTGCTGGCGCGAGCGAGAACCAAGCCCGGGTAGGACGCAGGGAGCGCCGAATAGCAGCGCTATTCGCGCGACCGAGGACGACGCCGGGCGCAGTGTTCGCAGCCGCGGCAGTGCCGATCGAGTGAGTGGAGAGAGTCATTTAGCGGGCCCTCTCCACGACCTCGAGCAGGCGCCAGCGCTTGGTGCGGCTGAGCGGTCGGCTCTCCACCACGCGCACGGTGTCGCCGGCGTTCGCGTCGTTGCTCTCGTCGTGCGCGTGGATCGTGTTCGAGTGGCGCACGATCTTCTTGTAGGTGCGGTGCCGGCGCTTGACGTCGATGCGCACCGTGATCGTCTTGTCGGCCTTGTCGGAGACGACGACGCCCTGGCGCACCTTCGGCCGGCCCGGGCCGTGCTCCTTGGCCTCGACCTCCGGCTGCGGCGGCGCGGCCTCGCGCGTGGCGGCGCGCTGCTCGCGCTCCTTCGCGCGCCGGCGCCGGCGCTGTGCGGCGTTCTTGCGGCGGCGCTCCTCGCGCTCCTCCACGTGCTTCTGGATAGTGGCTTCGTCAGGCACTGTCGCGCAGCCTCCTCAACTCCGCCTCGACGTCCAGCCCGCGCTGCCGCGCGATCGTGAGACCGCGCGCGAGGTCGCGCTTGGCGTGGGCGAGGCGGCTCGTGTTCTCGAGCTGGCCGGTCGCGTGCTGGAAGCGCAGGTTGAACAGCTCCGTGCGCGAGCGCTGCACGAACTCGGCCAGCTGGTCGTCGGCCATGCCGTGTACCTCCATGGCCTTCACTGCTGGTGCCCCTCGCGGGTGACGAACTTGGTCTTGACCGGCAGCTTGTGGCCGGCCAGGCGCATCGCCTCGCGGGCGAGGTCCTCCGGCACTCCGGCGAGCTCGAACATCACGCGGCCGGGCTTGATCACCGCGACCCAGCCCTCGGGCGAGCCCTTGCCGGAACCCATGCGGGTCTCGGCCGGCTTCTGCGTGACCGGCTTGTCGGGGAAGACGTTGATCCAGACCTTGCCGCCGCGCTTGATCTTGCGGGTCATCGCGATTCGGGCGGCCTCGATCTGGCGGTTGGTGATCCAGCCGCGGTCGACGGCCTTCAGCCCGTACTCGCCGAAGGCGACGGTCGTGCCGCCCTTGGCGTAGCCGGCCCTGCGGCCCCTGTGCTGCTTGCGGTGCTTGACGCGCTTCGGCTGGAGCATCAGCTCCCACCTCGGTTCGGATTCATGGTGCCGCCGGAGCCGCCCTGGTTGCCCTGCGAGGGCGGGCCGGAGAAGCCTCCCTGGCCGCCGCGGCTCGGGCCGCGCCCGCCACCGCCACCGCCACCGCGGCCACCGCCGCCGCCCGGTCCGCCGCCGCGACCGCCGCCACCGCCGCCGCCGCCACGGCCACCACCGCCGCCGCCGGGACCGCCGCCACGACCGCCGGGGCCGCCACGGCCACCGCCGCCGCCACGGCCACCGCCGCCGCCGCCGCTACGGCCGCCGGGTCCGCCGCCACGACCGCCCGGTCCGCCGGGACCGCGACCGCCGCCGGGTCCGCCGCGCCCGCCGGGACCGCCGCGGCCACCCGGGCCGCCGCTGCCGACGCGCGCCTGCTGCGGCGCCTCGATCTCGGTGAGGTCCTGCGCGAAGCCGGAGGGCATGATCTCGCCCTTGTTGATCCACACCTTCACGCCGATGCGGCCGAAGGTGGTGCGGGCCTCGTAGAAGCCGAAGTCGATGTCGGCGCGCAGCGTGTGCAGCGGCACTCGGCCGTCGGAGTAGCCCTCGGTGCGGGCCATCTCGGCGCCGCCGAGGCGTCCGGAGACCTGGATCTTCACGCCCTTCGCGCCGGAGCGCATGGCGGACGTGAGCGCGCGCTTCATCGCGCGGCGGAAGGCGACGCGGTTCTGGAGCTGCTCGCCGACCGACTGGGCCACGAGCTTGGAGTCGAGCTCCGGCCGCTTGATCTCGAGGATGTTGACCTTGACCGACTTGCCGGTCATGCGGTGCAGCTCGCGCCGCAGCGCGTCGACCTCGCTGCCGGACTTGCCGATCACGATGCCGGGCCGGGCCGTGTTGATGTTGACCTCGACCTCGTTCGTGTCCTTGCGGATCGTGATGTCCGAGAGGCCGGCGTGCGCCAGCTTGCCGACGATGTGGTCGCGGATGTGGACGTCCTCGATCAGGTAGTCCGAGAACTCCTTCTCGTTGAACCAGGTCGACTTCCAGTCGTGGATGTAGCCGACGCGCAGGATCTCGGGGCGGACCTTGTGACCCATGGCTAGCCCTTCTTCCCGTTGTTGCGCCGGCCGCGGCCGTTCTCGATTTGGTTGGTCAACTCGATCGTCATGTGAGAGGTCCGCTTGCGAATTCGTGTGGCCCGCCCGAGCGCGCGCGGCCTGTAGCGCTTGAGCGTCGGGCCCTCGTCGACGTAGGCCCGGCCCACCACGAGCTCGTCGGCGACCAGCTCGTGGTTGTTCTCCGCGTTCGCGATTGCGGAGTCCAGGAGCTTCAGGACGTCCCGCGAAGCCGCGCGCGGCGTGGTCAGCAGTAAAGCACGCGCCTGCTCGACCGGCTTGCCGCGGATGTGGTCGATCACGAGGCGCGCCTTGCGCGGGGCGGTACGGACGTAGCGAGCCTTCGCGCGCACGGTCACGACCTCCTCGGGCGAGCGGCGGCGGCGCTCGGGCTGCTTGCGGCCCGCCGTGACCTCGGCGGCGCCGCGGCGGCGGCGCTTGGGCTTGGCCTGCGCGTCCTCCTCGGGCGGCTCGCCGTCCACCTCGGCGGCTTCCGCCTCGGCCTCGGCCTCGGCGGCCTCCTGCTTGGCGGCCTCGGCGTCGTCGTCGCCGGAGGCGTCGTCGTCGGAAGCGTCGTCGTCAGCGCCGGCCTCGGAGGCGCCGCCCTCGTCAGAGGCGCCGGCCTCCGGGGAGTCGCCCTCGGCGGAAGCCTCCGCGTCCGCGCCGTCCTCGGCGCTCGGCGCGTCCTCGGCGCCGGACTCCTCGGGCTCGCCCTCGGCCTCCTCGGCGCGCGCCTCCTCGGCGGCCGCCTCGGCGCTCTCGTTGCGCTCTTCGTCGGTCACCGCATCCTCGCCTTGTCGCCGCCCGCGTGGCCGCGGAACAGGCGGGTGGGAGCGAACTCGCCGAGCTTGTGCCCGACCATCGACTCCGAGATGAACACCGGAACGTGCTTGCGCCCGTCGTGCACGGCGATCGTGTGGCCCACCATCTCCGGGAAGATCGTGGACGTACGCGACCAGGTCTTGATCATCTGCTTGTTGCCGCTCGAGTTCATCGCCTCGATCCGCTGAAGGAGGCGCTCCTCGACGAACGGACCCTTCTTGGAAGAACGACTCATCGCTTGCCCTTGCCCCTTCGTCTGCGGCGGATGATGTAGCGGTCGGAGTCCTTGCGCTTCTTGCGCGTCGGGTACCCCAGGGTCGGCACGCCCCACGGCGTGACCGGATGGCGGCCCGGCGTGGTCGAGCCCTCGCCGCCGCCGTGCGGGTGGTCGACCGGGTTCATCGCCGTGCCGCGCGTCTGCGGGCGCTTGCCCTTGTGCCGGCTGCGTCCCGCCTTGCCGACGGAGATGTTCTGGTGGTCGGCGTTGCCGATCGCGCCGATGCTCGCGCGGGCCTCGATCGGCACCGTGCGCATCTCGCCGGACGGCAGCCTCAGCGTGGCCCGGCTCCCCTCCTTCGCCATGAGCTGCACGGCGGCGCCGGCCGAGCGCGCCATCTGGCCGCCGCGGCCGGGCTCGAGCTCGACGTTGTGGACCGTGGTGCCGGTCGGGATGTTGCGCAGGGGCAGGCAGTTGCCCGGCTGGATCTCGGCATCCGGCCCGGACACGACCGTGGAGCCGACCCGCAGCCGCGCCGGCGCGAGGATGTAGGCCTTCTCGCCGTCGGCGTAGTTGAGGAGCGCGATGTACGCGCTGCGGTTCGGGTCGTACTCGATCGCGGCCACGCGCGCGGGCACGCCGTCCTTGCGGCGCTTGAAGTCGACCTTGCGGTAGCGGCGCTTGGCCCCGCCGCCGCGGTGGCGCGAGGTGATCCGGCCGTGCGTGTTGCGCCCGCCGCTCTTCTTGAGGCCCTCGGTGAGGCGCTTCTCCGGCTCCTTCTTGGTGACCTCGGCGTTGTCCTGGTAGGTCGCGAAGCGGCGGCCGGGGCTGGTGGGCTTGTAGCGCTTGAGGGGCATTACTCGGCGAGCTCCTGGCCCTCGAACAGCTCGATCGAGTCCTCCTCGTGCAGCTGCACGATCGCCTTCTTCCAGCGGCGGGTATGGCCCGAGCTCCAGCCGCGGCGCTTGGGCTTGGGCTTGACCGTCATCGTCTGGACCCCGATCACGCGCACGCCGAAGATCTCCTCGACGGCCTGGCGGACCTGCGTCTTGTGGGCGTCGTAGTGGACGCGGAACGTGTACTTGTTGGCCGAGAGCAGCGCGTAGCTCTTCTCCGACACGATCGGCTTGATGAGCACGGAGCGGGCGTTCACGCCGTCGCCTCCACGCGCTCGCGATGCGACGAGGCCGTGGGCGGCTGCGCGATCTCCGTGAGGCGCTCGAGCGCCGCCGGCGTGAGCACCAGGCGGGCGGCGCGCACGATGTCCGCGACCGCGACGTTGTCGCTCGGGAGCACGTCCACGTCCGCGATGTTGCGGAACGACTTGACCGCGTTCTCCTCGCCCTCGCGAGAGCAGACCACCAGCGCGTGGCCGGTGCCGAAGCCGCCGAGCCCCTCGGCGGCGCGCTTGGTCGCCGGCGCGTCGAAGTCGGCGGCGTCCACGATCGCGAGCGTGCCGCGCTCGGCGTGCATCGTCAGCGCGGCGCGCAGTGCGCGGCGGCGGGCCTTGCGGTTGACCTTCACGCGATAGCCGCGCGGCTTGGGCCCGAAGGCGATGCCGCCGCCGATCCGCTGCGGCGTGGACAGCGCGCCCGCGCGGGCGCGGCCGGTGCCCTTCTGGCGGAAGGCCTTGGCGGTGGTCATGGCCACCTCGCCGCGGGTGAGGGTGGAGGCGGTACCGCGGCGGCGCGCGTTCAGCTCCGCCTTCACGGTCTCGTGGACGAGCGCCATGTGGAACTCCTCGCCGAACACGGTCGCGTCGAGGTCGACCTTGCCGGACTTGCCGAGGTAGGGAGCGTTGGGCGCGGCCATGCCTACTTGTCCGTCCTGATCTCGACGATCTGACCGCGCGGGCCCGGTACCGAGCCGCGCAGCAGGAGCAGGTTGTCGTCGGGCCGGACCTCCACGACCTCGAGGCCCTTCTGCGTGACGCGCTTGTTGCCCATCTGGCCCGGGCCGCGGATGCCCTTGAACACGCGCGACGGCGTGGCGGAGGCGCCGATCGAGCCCGGCGCGCGCACGTTGTGCGAGCCGTGGCTCACGGGGCCGCGCGAGAAGTTGTGGCGCTTGATCGTGCCCTGGAAGCCCTTGCCCTTGGAGATCCCGGAGACCTTGACCCTGTCGCCCTTCTCGAAGACGTCGGCCTTCACGGTCTCGCCGACGGTGAGCTCGCCGGCCTCGTCGCGGAACTCGGCGAGCCTGCGCGAGAGCGGGGCGTCGGCCTTCGCGAGGTGGCCGCGCTCGGCCTTCGTGATGTTCTTCTCCTTGACGGCGCCGAACGCGAGCTGCACGGCCTCGTAGCCGTCGCGGTCCACGGTGCGGATGCCGGTCACGTGGCACGGCCCGGCCTCGACGACGGTCACGCGCTCGACGGTCCCGTCCTCACCGAAGACCTGTGTCATCCCGAGCTTTCTGCCGAGCAGCGCAGGCAAGGGTCTACCTCCGCGGGGCTTCCAGCCCCGCGTCCTGGATGTCAAAGCTCGACGTCACGTCTCGCTTAAACAAGCTGGATCTGGATGTCCACGCCCGACGGGAGGTGGTCGAGCCGCTGGAGCGAGTCGACGGTCTTCGGGGTGGGCTGGAGGATGTCGATCAGCCGCTTGTGCGTACGGATCTCGAAGTGCTCGCGCGAGTCCTTGTCCTTGAACGGGCTGCGGATCACGCAGTAGACGTTCTTCTCCGTGGGCAGCGGGACCGGCCCGGAGACGCTCGCCCCGGTGCGCGTGGCGGTCTCCACGATCTCGCGCGCGGCCTGCTCGATCGAGCTGTGGTCGTACGCCTTGAGGCGGATCCGGATCTTGTTCTGAGTCAGTGATGCCATGGGTTTCGGTGCCTGCGTGCGGCCTGTGGACGTGCCGAGGGCGGACTCCGTCGGAGCCCGCCCCCTCGGTCCTGCAGCGCTATGGCTGCTGAAGGCCTACTCGACGATCTCGGTGACCACCCCCGAGCCCACCGTGCGCCCGCCCTCGCGAATCGCGAAGCGGAGGCCCTGATCCATCGCGATCGGCTGGATCAGCTCGATCGTCATCTGAACGTTGTCGCCGGGCATGACCATCTCGGTCCCCTCGGGGAGGTTCGCGACGCCGGTCACGTCCGTCGTACGGAAGTAGAACTGCGGCCGGTAGCCGTTGAAGAACGGGGTGTGACGGCCACCCTCCTCCTTCTTCAGGCAGTAGACCTCGGCCTTGAACTTCGTGTGCGGGGTGATCGACCCGGGCTTGCAGAGCACCTGCCCGCGCTGGATCTCCTCACGCTTGGTGCCGCGGAGCAGGCAGCCGACGTTGTCGCCCGCCTGGCCCTCGTCGAGGATCTTGCGGAACATCTCGACGCCGGTGACGATCGTCTTGTCGACCTGCTCGGTGATGCCGACGATCTCGACCTCCTCGCCGGTCTTGATGATGCCCTGCTCGATGCGGCCGGTCGCGACGGTGCCGCGGCCGGTGATCGAGAAGACGTCCTCGACCGGCATCAGGAACGGCTGGTCGAGCGGACGCTCCGGCTCCGGGATGTAGGTGTCCAGGTGGCCGGCGAGCTCGATGATCTTGGCCGTGTACTCCTCGTCGCCCTCGAGCGCCTTGAGCGCCGAGCCGGTGACGAACGGAACGTCGTCGCCCGGGAAGTCGTACTCGCTCAGCAGGTCGCGGACCTCGACCTCGACGAGCTCGAGCAGCTCCTCGTCGTCGACCATGTCGGCCTTGTTGAGGAAGACGACGATGTACGGGACGCCGACCTGGCGGGCGAGCAGGATGTGCTCGCGCGTCTGCGGCATCGGGCCGTCGGCCGCCGAGACCACCAGGATCGCGCCGTCCATCTGCGCGGCGCCGGTGATCATGTTCTTGACGTAGTCGGCGTGACCGGGACAGTCGACGTGGGCGTAGTGACGGTTCTCCGTCTCGTACTCCACGTGCGAGGTGGCGATCGTGATCCCGCGCTCCTTCTCCTCCGGAGCGTTGTCGATCTCCTCGAAGCTTCGAGCCTGGCCGCCGTAGGTGTCCGACAGGACCTTTGTAATGGCGGCGGTAAGCGTGGTCTTGCCGTGGTCGATGTGGCCGATGGTGCCGACGTTGACGTGCGGCTTATCGCGCTCGAACTTCTCCTTCGCCACTTGTGGTCGTCTCCTTGGGTTGAAAGCTCCGTCCGCCTGCCACCCGGCTGGCGAACCGCTGAAATGTAGCTACTACGCGCCCGCTGCGACCGGTTCGCCCGATCGCTCGCCGACGATGGTCTCCGCGATGTTCGGCGGGACCTCTTCGTAACGGTCGAACTGCATGCTGTAGTTGGCCCGTCCCTGCGTGTTGGAGCGCAGGTCGGTGGCGTACCCGAACATCTCCGAGAGCGGCACCTTTGCGGTGACCGCCAGCGCGTTGCCGCGCGGCTCCTGGCCCTCGACGCGGCCGCGCCGCTTCGAGAGGTCGCCGATCACGTCGCCGAGGAAGTCCTGCGGCACGACGACCTCGACGGCCATGACCGGCTCGAGCAGCACGGGCTTCGCACGCTGCGCCGCGGCCTTGAGCGCCATCGAGCCGGCGATCTTGAACGCCATCTCCGATGAGTCGGTGTCGTGGTACTTGCCGTCGGTCAGCGTCGCGCGGACGTCGACCATCGGGTAGCCGGCCTTGACGCCGGTGTCGAGCGCCTCCTCGATGCCCTTCTCCACCGCGGGGATGAACTCCGAGGGGACCGAGCCGCCCTTGATCTTGTTGACGAAGTCGAAGCCCTCGCCGGGAGCCGGCTCCAGATTGATGTAGACCACGCCGTACTGGCCCGAGCCGCCGGTCTGCTTGATGAACTTGCCCTCGACCTTCTCGGCCGTGCCGCGAACCGTCTCGCGGTATGCGACCTGGGGGCGGCCGACGCCGGCCTCGACGTTGAACTCGCGCTTCATCCGGTCGACGATCACCTCGAGGTGCAGCTCGCCCATGCCGGAGATCACCGTCTGGCCGGTCTCCTCGTCGGTGCGGACCTGGAAGGTGGGGTCCTCCTCGGCGAGCCGCGCGAGGGCGACGCCCATCTTCTCCTGGTCGACCTTCGTCTTGGGCTCGATCGAGACGTGCACGACGGGGTCCGGGAAGTTGATCGTCTCGAGGATGACCGGAGCGTCCGGAGCCGAGAGCGTGTCGCCGGTGGAGGTCTGCTTGAGACCCACCGCCGCGGCGATGTCGCCCGCGTAGATCTCGTCCTGCTCCTCGCGATCGTTGGCGTGCATCATCAGGATGCGGCCGGCGCGCTCGGTGCGGCCGGTCTTCGTGTTGAGCACGCGGCCGCCCGCGGCGAGCTTGCCGGAGTAGACGCGGAAGTAGGTGAGCTTGCCGACGAACGGGTCGGACATGACCTTGAAGGCGAGCGCCGCGAACGGGGCGTCCTCGTCGGCGGGCCGCTCGGCCGGAGCGCCCTCCTCCTCGCCCTTGACGGGCTCCACGCCCATGACGGGCGGAACGTCGAGGGGGCTCGGCAGGTAGTCGATCACCGCGTCGAGGAGCGGCTGCACGCCCTTGTTCTTGAAGCTCGAACCGGCGAGGACCGGGGTCATCGAGATGTCGAGCGTGGCCTTGCGGATGTCCGCCTTGAGCCGGTCGACCTCGATGGTCTCCTCGGCGAGGTAGGCCTCCATCAGCTCGTCGTCGTACTCGGCGATTGCCTCGATCAGGTGGGTGCGCGCCTCGTGGGCGGCCTCCTTGTACTCGTCCGGGATCTCCTCGACGCGGACGCTCGTGCCCAGGTCGTCGTCGTAGAAGACGGCCTTCTCGGCGACCAGGTCGATGATGCCCTGGAACTCGGCCTCCGCGCCGATCGGCAGCTGGATCGGCACGGGGTGCGCGCCGAGCCGGTCGATCATGGTCTCGACGCCGCGCGCGAAGTCGGCCCCGATGCGGTCCATCTTGTTGATGTAGGCGATGCGCGGGACGCGGTACTTGTCCGCCTGGCGCCAGACCGTCTCGGACTGCGGCTCCACGCCGGCGACGGAGTCGAACAGCGCGATCGCGCCGTCGAGGACGCGCAGCGAGCGCTCGACCTCGACCGTGAAGTCCACGTGACCGGGCGTGTCGATGATGTTGATGCGGTGGTCACCCCACTGGGCGGTGGTCGCGGCGGAGGTGATCGTGATGCCGCGCTCCTGCTCCTGCTCCATCCAGTCCATGACGGCCGCGCCCTCGTGGACCTCGCCCATCTTGTGGGTCCGACCTGTGTAATAGAGGATGCGCTCGGTCGTCGTGGTCTTCCCGGCGTCGATGTGCGCCATGATCCCGATGTTGCGCGTCTTCTCTAGTGGGAATTCCCTTGGCATCTGAGTCTCTCGTGTCGCCGGCTACAAGAACAAAAAAGGCCCGTCCAGGGCCCCTCGTACAACCTGGCTTGTTCCCCGGGGGGCTACTGGTTATTCGAGGCTTCTGGTGGACATGGACATAAAGAGGGGACGACGTGAGCCGCCCCCCTCAAGACGGGGCAATGCTAGCAGTGGGGTTCGCCGCCGCCCACGGGGTTTCCTCCGTTCCGACGCGGCTCTGCTCCTGCGTTCGGGATGGCTGGCGCGGGGGCTTCTCGCGCTCGGCGTGGCGGCGGGCGTGATGGCGATCCTCGCGGAGCTCTCGACGATCTCCTACGTGACCGTCGTGACCGCCACCTGCGAGGACCTCGCCGACCCGCGGCTGGCCGACCGCTGCCAGCTCGACGGGGCCGAGCGGCACTCCTGGGCGTTCGCGCTGCTCGGCGGGTTCGCGATCCTGATGGCGTGGGGGGCCACGGTGGGCCGCTCGCGCCCGGCCGCCGCCGCGCTCATCGTGGTCGGCGCGGTGCTGCTGGGGCTCGGATTCGCGCGCGACGTGGGCGAGGCCAGCCGGACCGGGCTGATCGGCGAGGCCTACGAGGCGACCGCGCACAAGGGCGCCGGGCTGTGGCTGGAGCTGGCCTCCGGCGTCCTGATGGTCGGCACCGGGATCGGGTCGCTCGTGATGCTGCGAAGACCCGAGCCCGAGCCGGAGGGCCACGGCAGCGGCAGCGCCGCGGAGGGCTCGGCCCCCGCCTGATCGCCGCCGCTGCGGCGGCTGGCATCCTCATCGCGTGTCCGCCGGCGGCTACATCCTCGGGGTGGTCCTGCTCGCCCTGATCGTGGTCCCGCTCGCCGCGGGCGCGGTCCGGGCGCGGGCGCGCCTGCTGCCGGGATGGGATGGCGCTCCGGCGCGCGTGGCCGAGGCGGTGATGGCGCTGGGGGCGCTCGTGGTGCTGTCCGAGCTGCTGGGGACGGCCGGGCTGTTCCACGAGGCGGCGCTGATCCCGGCGGCGCTCGCGGCGGGGGCGGCGGCGTGGCGATGGGGCTCGCCGAGCAGCCCCTCCGGCCAGGTCGTGGAGCAACCCCGTCGCCTCACCTGGGCCGCGCTCGCCGGCTGCGCGCTCGTGGCCGTCGCATGGCTCGAGCGGACCTACCACGCGGTCCACAACGGGATGACCGACTCGGACACGCTCTGGTACCACGTGCCGTACGCGGCTCGCTGGGTGCAGGAGGGATCGCTCACCGGGCTGCACTTCACGAGCTACGAACCGCTCACGACGTTCTACCCGTCGACCCCCTCGCTCCTGCACGCGGTCCCGATGCTCGCGTTCGGCACCGAGTTCCTCTCCCCGTACCTGAACCTCGGATGGCTGGCGCTGGCATTCACGGCGGGTTGGGCGATCGGCCGCCCGTTCGGCGCCGCCCCGGCGACGCTGCTGGCGAGCGCGCTGGTGATGGGCACGCCGATCATCGTCGGGATGCAGGCGGGGAGCGCGAAGGACGACGCGCCCGGCATCGCGCTCGTGCTCTGCGCCGTGGCGCTGCTCGTGAATGCGCGTGGGGACGGTTATCGGGGCTATGGCACCGGTAAACGTCCCGAGGTCGCCGGCTTCGCGGTTGCCGGCCTGGCGACCGGGCTCCTGATCGGCACGAAGCTGTCGATGGTCGCCCCGGCGCTCGCCCTCTCCATCGCCGCCGTTGCGGCGGCGCCGCGCGCCCGGCGCATGACCGCGGGCGGGCTGTGGGCCGCGATGCTCTTCGTCGGCGGCGGCTTCTGGTACCTGCGCAACCTCGCCGGCACCGGCAACCCGGTCCCGTGGTTCGAGGTGAACGCCGGGCCGCTGTCGCTGCCGAGCCCGGAGCTCGCGCCGTACACCGAGCGCTACGTGACGGAGTCGGTCGCCGACCACCTGGGCGAGGCCGGCTTCGTGGGCGACTACTTGACGCCGAGCCTCGACGGGGCGTTCGGCCCGGCGTGGTGGGCGCTGCTGGCCCTGGCGCTCGCGGGGATGGCCGGCGCCCTCGTGAGGGGCGGCCGGCTGCTGCGGGCGCTGGGAGCGGCGGGGCTGCTGATGGCCGCCGCCTACGTGCTCACGCCGGGCGGCGCGGGCGGCTCGCCGGAGGGGATCCCCCACCTCGTCTTCTGGAGCATGCGCTACCTGGCGCCCGCCCTGGCGGTGGGCCTCGTCCTGCTGCCCCTGCTGCCGGCCGCTCGCACGCGTCAGGCGTGGCCGGTGGTGCTCCTCGCCGTGGTTCTGCTCGCCACGCAGTTCGCCGGGGGCGGCTTCGCCATCTGGGACGGCCGCCCTCCGTTCGCGGTGCTGCTCGCCGTGCCGCTGGCGGCGGTGGCCGCGCTGGCGTGGAGCCGCCTGCGGAGCGATGGCCTGCGCATCGCGGCGGGGGCGGCGGCGGCGCTGGCGCTGCTCGCCGGCGGCTGGAAGGCCGGCGACGTCTACTTCGACAACCGCTACACCGACCCGGCCTCGCCGCTGGCCATGCCGTACGGCTGGGCGAAGACCGTCGAGCACGCGCGCATCGGCATCGTCGGCTTCTACCTCCAGTCACCGCTGCTCGGCGAGGACCTCTCGAACCACGTGCAGTACGTCGGCCACTCCGACGGCGACGGCACCTTCCGGTCCGTCCGCAGCTGCGCGGAGTGGCGCACGGAGCTGGCCGAGGGCGGCTACGACTACGTGGTCACGGCGCCGTTCAACTTCCCCTGGGGAGCCACCAACGGCGTCTACCCACGCGAGGCGCGCTGGACCGAGACCGACCCGAGCGCGCGGCGCATAGGCCGCGACCGCTCGGTGGCGATCTTCGAGCTCAGAGGGAAGCCGGACCCGAGCACATGCGCGAGCGACGGCTTCCCGGACCGCGGCGAGCTACCGGGGTCTGAAGGGACGGGACCAAGCCGTCCCTCGAGCTAACCACGACAGGTGGTGGGATCCCGCGAAAACCGAGCAGGGCAAGGAAGCAGGGTCGAAGGCTTACGCGAGTAAGCCGAGACCCGATGACGCCGCCATGCGACGGTTTGCAGCGGAGAGACCTACCACCTGTAGTGGGCGAAGGCCTTGTTGGCCTGAGCCATGCGGTAGATGTCCTCCTTGCGCTTGAACGCGCCGCCCTGGTCGGACTGCGCGTCGGCGAGCTCGCCGGCGAGCCGGTCGGCCATGCTCTTCTCGCGGCGCTCGCGCGCGAACGAGACGAGCCAGCGGACCGCAAGCGTGCGGGCCCGGCGCTGCGGTACCTCGACGGGCACCTGGTAGGTCGCGCCGCCGACGCGGCGGGAGCGGACCTCGAGGACGGGGGTGAGAGCCTTGATCGACGCCTCGAGCGCCTCGACCGGCGGCTGGCCGGTGCGGCGCGAGAGCGTCTCGAGAGCGTTGTAGACGATGTGCTCGGCGGTGGACTTCTTGCCGTCGATCATCACCTTGTTGACGACCTGCTGGACGAGCCGCGAGCCGTGGACCGGATCAGGCTCGAGCGGACGGGTGCCCGGTGAGTTGCGACGCGGCATCCCCGGCTACTTCGCCTTGACGCCGTACTGCGAGCGGGCCTTCTTGCGGTCCGAGACGCCAGCGGCGTCGAGCGTGCCGCGCACGACCTTGTAGCGCACGCCCGGCAGGTCCTTGACGCGGCCGCCGCGGACCAGCACGACCGAGTGCTCCTGCAGGTTGTGGCCCTCGCCCGGGATGTAGGTCGTGACCTCCATGCCGTTGGTGAGCCGCACGCGCGCGACCTTGCGCAGCGCGGAGTTCGGCTTCTTGGGCGTGGTGGTGTAGACGCGCGTGCAGACGCCCCGCCGCTGCGGCGCGGCGATCTTCTTCTTGCGTCCCTGGCCGGACTTGAGGCCCGGCGTGGCGACCTTCTTCTTGGGCTTGCGACGGCCCTTGCGGACGAGCTGATTCGTACTTGGCATGCGGCGGGCGATGCTAGCAGCCGAGAGGGGCCCCCCGGGGGGCGTTCCGGCTAGCGCGCCGGGGTGGCGCCGGCCACGCGGAGCGGGCCAGGGGTGAGCGCGGCGGCCGCGATCACGAGCACGAAGGCGAAGAGCTGGACCACGACGCCGAGCGTGTCGCCCGGGAGCGGGTCGCCGAAGACGGAGATGCCGCCGGCGATCGCGGTCATGTTGGCGGCCGCGCTCGTGGTGGTGATGACCGGCACGGCGTCGCCCTTCTGGAGGCCGCGCGCGGAGGCGAAGAACGCGATCACGGAGGCGGCGATGCAGGTCAGGAGCCACGGGGAGGCGAGGCCCATCAGCCCGTCCTCGGCGACGGCGCCGGTGAGCGCCTTGATCGCCACGTCGGAGACCCCGAAGAGGATCCCGGCCGCGGTGCCGAGGACCACGCCGTGGTGGTGCGTCGGCGCGCCGAGCTTGGGGAAGAGCACGAGCAGGATGCCCGCGCCGAGCAGGCCGCTCTCGAAGATGATCATGCCCGCCGTGGAGTAGGTGTGCGAGTCGCCGCCCGCGGTGGGCAGCGTGACGGCGAGCAGCGCCAGCCCGATGGCGGTGAATCCGACGCCCAGCCACTGGCGGCGCCCCACCTTGAAGCCGAAGACGCGCTCGGCCAGCACGGCCAGCATCACGAGCCCGCCGCAGATCACGGCCTGGACCGTGGACAGCGGGGCGAGCGCCAGCGCGGCCACGTGGAGCACCCAGGCGCCGAGCGCGACCAGCATGCCGATCGCGAACCACCTCGACCGGAACAGCGCGGCGCCGCTCTTCAGCGGATGCTTCCAATCGACGTCGGGCGCCCGGCAGGCCCCGCGATGCTTGTACAGGAACGCGAGGTTCGTCGTGAGGGCGCAGAGGAGCGCTAGGACTATGCCGATCTGGACTGTCATGAGGGTGCGTGGGCGCCGGGTGAGCGGCGCTTCCGGCGGATATTTCGCGGTATCGGCGTGAGTGCCTGCCCGCTTGAGCCCGCCTTGGGGTCAGACCCCTTGTCTACCTAAGGTTGCGGGGGGCGAAACCTCTCCCCCTCGTCCCTTAACTCATGCGCGACAACCCGCACAAGGACCGCCCGCTCCTCTTCGTGGACGTGGATGGCGTGATCTCGCTCTTCGGCTTCGACCGCGAGAGCCGGCCGCCGGGGTCGTTCCACCTGGTCGACGGGATCGTGCACTGCATCGGCAGCTCGGCCGCCGCGCGGCTGGCGCGCCTGGCGGAGCGCTACGAGCTCGTCTGGGCCACCGGCTGGGAGGAGAAGGCCAACGAGTACCTCGTGCACCTGCTCCAGATGGAGACCGAGCTGCCGGTCCTGACCTTCGACGGCCGCGCCCGCTTCGGGTCCGCCCACTGGAAGCTCGAGGCGATCGACGAGCACGCGGGCGACCGCCCCGCGGCCTGGATCGACGACAACCTCGACGACGAGTGCCGCGCCTGGGCCGAGCGGCGCGCGGCTCCCACGCTGCTAGTGCAGACCGAGTGCGCGGTCGGCATCGACGAGGAGCACGTGGAGCTCCTGCTGCGCTGGGCCGACGAGGCGGCGGGCTACTCCCGCAGCTCGTAGACCGTCGCGCAGCCGAAGCGGCGCACGCCCACGACCGCGTCGCCGAGCAGCGGACGCAGGTCGACCCGCTCGCTGCAGTCGGACAGCGCGAACGCCGCGCCCGTGCGCCGCACCAACTCGCGCGCGCGCGCGCGAGGCATGCGACCGGCGAAGAGCTCCTCGGTCTCGTCCACGCGCCGCACGAAGTCCGGCGTCCAGGAGGTGTGTCCGATGTAGGTGTGGCGGCCCGCGAAGGCGGGCACGGCCTCGCCGAGGTAGAGCCGCGCGATCACCGCGCCCTCGCGCGGCGAGGCGTCGAGGTAGCGCATGGCGTCCGCCTCGCCGTCGCGCAGGTAGCGCGCTAGACCGCCGGTCCGCACGTCGTCGCGAAAGCGGCTCAGCACGTGGAGCGTGCCCGGGACGGTGCAGACGAGGATCGCGAGCACGCCCGCGGCCCGCACGGCGCGGC
>DASVVS010000112.1:0-54691 GCA_036386455.1 Thermoleophilaceae bacterium | reverse complement strand
ACGCCCCAGCGGCTCGCGATCTGCTGGACCAGGTGGAGGCCCCAGCCGCCGGCCTCGTCGTGCGGCTTGGTGCGCGGGCGCGGCTCGAACCCGCGGCCGGCGTCGATCACCTCGACCCGCACGCTGTGGCCGCGGCTCGCGACGGTGAGCCGTACGCTCGCGCCGCGCGTGGCACCGGAGTGGCGCACGCTGTTGGTGACCAGCTCGCTGACCAGCAGGCGGATGTCGTCGAGCATGCCGGCCTCGACCCGGCCGTCGAGTACGCCGAGCGCCGCCCGCGCCTCCGCGGCCGCCTCCGGTCCCGGCTCGAGGTCCACCTGGATCCCGGGGCCGCCGGCGCGCCCGCCCGAGGGCTCGTCCTGGCGCGACACGACGCCCAGGCCCTCGTGGGCCGGGGCGGCGTAGTCCACCCTGGTATGCACGCTGGTCGCACGCATCGAGGCGATTGTTCCCGGGCGCCCGGTCGGAAAACACGCCTACGTGGCGAACGTCACGCGAGGCCCCGATTTTGGCGGTTTGCAGCAGCTTCGAGCGTCGCGGAGGCGATCCGGGCGGCCGCGTCCGGCTTCGCGACGGCCTGGGCGGACGCGGACATGGCGCGCAGTCGCCCGGGGTCGGCGAGCAGCGCCTCGACCTCCCGCCGCAGCCGCGGCGCGTCGATCTCGGCGTCGGGGACCACCACGGCCGCGCCGGCCTCGGCCATGTAGCGGGCGTTGCCGGCCTGGTGGTCGGCCGCCGCGTGCGGGTACGGCACGAGGATCGACGGCACGCCGGCCGCGGCCAGCTCGAAGACCGAGCCGCCGGAGCGGGCCGCGGCCAGGTCGGCGGCAGCCAGCGCGTCCGCGAACGGCGTGACGTACTCGAACAGGCGGTAGTGCGGCGGCGAGCCGAGCGCGTCGAGCCGCTCGCGCAGCCCGGCGTGGTCGCGGCGGCCGCTCGCGTGGAGGACCTGGACCGGCGCCTCGGCGCCGAACGCCTCGATCGCCGCCTCGTTGAGCGAGCGCGCGCCGATCGAGCCGCCGAACACGAGCAGGCACGGCGGCCCGTCCTCGGCGAGCCCGAAGCGGCGCCGCGCCGCCGCGGGATCGGCGCTGCCGGTGCCGGTCGGGACCGGCCGCCCGACCACCTCGTAGGGCTCGCCCTCGCGTCCCTCGAGCGGGAAGGCCAGGAACACCCGCCGCGCGTGGCGCGCGAGCAGCCGGTTCGAGATGCCGAGGTGGCTGTCGGCCTCGGTCAGCACGAGCGGGATGCGGAGCGTCACGGCCGCCAGCCCCACCGGACCGGCGACGTAGCCGCCACCGCCGATCACCGCGTCGGCGCCGATCCGGCGCAGCAGCCGCCGCGCGCGTCCGACCGCCAGGCCCGCGAGCCCGGCCGCGCGCGCGGCCTTCAGCGGGTTGCGCCGGTCGAGGCCGGCCACCGCCAGCCGGTGGAACGGGTAGCCGGCCTGCGGGACGAGCTCGGCCTCGGCCCGCTCGCCGCCGACGAACTCGACGTGCGCGCCGCTATCCCGCAGCGCGTCGGCGATCGCCAGGGCGGGCACGACGTGACCCGCCGTCCCGCCTGCGGCTATCGCCACCCGCGGCGCGCCGTCCGTCACGGCCGCCCTCCACCACGCGCAGGCCGGAGCTCGCCTGCCCGCCGGTCGCGGCCACGTTCAGGAGCAGCCCCATCGCCCCGAGCAGCACGACCATGTTCGAGCTGCCGTAGGAGATGAACGGCAGCGGCACGCCGGTGAGCGGCGCCATGCCCATGACGGCGAAGAAGTTGATGACGGCCTGGCACAGGATCAGCGAGGTGACCCCCGCGGCGACCAGCTTCGCGTAGCGGTCCTTCGCCAGCTTGGCCGTGCGGAAGCCCGCGTAGGCGATCAGCCCGTAGAGCGCGGCCAGGCCCGCGATCCCGAACAGCCCGAGCTCCTCGCCCACGATCGCCAGGATCATGTCGGTGTGGGCCTCGGGCAGGTAGTGGATCTTCTGCACCGACTCCCCGAGCCCGACGCCGAACAGGCCGCCGGAGCCGATCGCGATCATCGCCTGCGCGGCCTGGAAGCCGGTGTCGCCCGCGTCGCTCCACGGGTCGAGGAACGACAGCAGCCGCTCGCGGCGGTACGGCTCGACGATCGCCAGCATCAGCGCCAGCGCGGCCAGCGAGCCGCCGATGGTCCCGAGGTGGCGCATCCGGGCGCCGGCCGCCACGAGCAGCGCGAACATCGCGAAGCAGATCACCATCGCGGTGCCCATGTCCGGCTGCTTGAGCAGGAGCAGGCACGCCGCGCCCACCACGAGCAGCAGCGGCTTGAACATGTTGCCGATCGAGTTCAGGCGCGAGGGCCGCGCCGCCAGCACGCCGGCCGCGAACAGGACGATGCCGACCTTGAGCAGCTCCGAGGGCTGGAACTGGACCGGGCCGGCGCCGAGCCAGCGCGTCGCGCCGTTCACGGTCACGCCCACCCCGGGGATCATCACGGCGATCGTGAGCACGAAGCCGGCGCCGAGGATCAGCGGCGTGGCGTTGCGCGCGATCTTGAGGCTGCCGCGCGAGATGAAGTGCATGCCGACCAGGCCGAGCGCCCCGAACAGCAGGTAGCGCTTGAGGTAGCCGGCGGCGTCGCCGCCCGACTGGATCGACTCCGCCGAGGACGCCGAGTAGACCATCACGGCGCCCGCCGCCAGCAGGCAGAGCGTGGCCGTGTAGAGGATCGAGTACTCGAGCGGCGGCTTCGCGCGCTTGCGCGCGCGCGTGGATGGGGCGGCCATCCGGTGATCGTTCGACGCGCGCGCGGGAATTCCTCACGCGGAGCCGCCCTCCCCGGCGGAGCCGCTTCCCCCCGCGGCCAGCTCGCGGAACCGGTCCCCGCGCTGCTCGTAGTTCTCGTACTGGTCGTAGCTGGCGCACGCCGGCGAGAGCAGGATCGTGTCGCCCTCCCGCGCCGCCGCGCGCGCCTCCGCGACCGCGCGATCGAGGTCGCCGCTGCGGTGGGTCGGCACCACGCCGCCGAGCTCGTCCTCGAGCTGGCCGGCGGCCTCGCCGATCAGGTAGATCGCGGCGCAGCGCTCCGCCACCGGCTCCCGCAGCGCGGCGAAGCTCTCGCCCTTGAGGCTGCCGCCGAGGATCGCGTGCACGCCGCGCCTGAACGAGCGCAGCGCCACCGCGGCCGACGCCACGTTGGTCGCCTTCGAGTCGTTCACGTAGGTCACGCCGCCCCGCACCGCCACCTCCTCGAGCCGGTGCGCCACACCCGGGAAGGTGCGGAGCGCCTCGCGGATCGCGTCGCGGTCGATCCCGCGCGCCGCCGCCACGGCCGCCGCCGCCATCGCGTTCGCACGGTTGTGTGGGCCACGCAGCCGGATCCGCTCGACGTCCTCGAGGTCGTGCTCGCCGAACTCGATCCGGCGCCCCTCCCCCGGCACCTCCAGATCGGGCGGCACGACCGCCACGTCCCCCGGCCGCTGGTTCGCGAAGATCCGGAGCTTCGCCTCGTAGTACGCCTCGACGCTCCCGTGCCAGTCCAGGTGGTCGGGCGCGAGGTTGAGCAGGACCGCGGCGCCGGGCGCGAACGCGAGCGAGTCGGCCAGCTGGAAGCTCGAGGCCTCGCAGACGATCACCGCCTCGGGGTCTCCTCCCACCAGGCTCGCCAGCGGCGTGCCCACGTTGCCGGCGACCTCCACCGGGATCCCGGCCGCGCGGTGGATCTCGCCGAGCAGCTCGACCGTCGTCGTCTTCCCGTTCGTGCCGGTGACGGCGACGAAGTCGTTGGGCATGAGGCGCCAGGCCGCCTCCAGCTCGCCCATCACCTCGAGCCCGCGCCGCCGCGCCTCCGCGATCACCGGCGCGCTCGGCCTCACGCCCGGGCTCTTCACGACCGTCCGCACTCCGTCGAGCAGGTCGAGCCCGTCGCTCTCCAGGTGCACGTTCGGCAGATCCACCGGCGGCGACCCGGCGTCCACCCCGATCACCTCCCCGCGGTCCGCCAGCACGCGCATCGCCGCCGTCCCCGACCGTGCGAGCCCGACGACGAGGTACGGCCCCTCCGGAAGGGGCGGTCTCACGAGATCGACTGCTGGTACAGCGTGAAGCCGATCGCGGAGCAGATCGCCGCCACGATCCAGAAGCGCAGGATGATCTTGGTCTCCGACCACGCCATCAGCTCGAAGTGGTGGTGCACCGGCGCCATCAGGAACACGCGCCGCCGGAAGCGCTGGAACGAGACGACCTGGATCAGGACCGAGAGCGCCTCGATCACGAAGATGCCGCCGATGATGAGCAGCAGCACCTCGGTCTGCGTCATCACCGCCATCGCCGCGATCGCGCCGCCCAGGCCGAGCGAGCCCGTGTCGCCCATGAAGATCGCCGCCGGGAACGAGTTGAACCACAGGAACCCGACCGAGGCGCCGACGAGGCACGCGCACAGCAGCGACAGCTTCTGGATGTCGGCGTCGCCGGTCGAGAGCGTCATCGCCGTGTAGGCGAGCATCACGATCGCGCAGCAGCCGGCGGCCAGGCCGTCGAGCCCGTCGGTCAGGTTCACCCCGTTGCTCGCGCCCGCGAGCACCAGGAAGATCAGGACGGGATAGAAGTAGCCGAGGTCGACCTCGGTGTCGAAGATGCGCGTGACCAGCTCGTCGTCCAGCCCGACCCCGCGCGTGGCGACGTACCAGAGCACGATCGCGATCAGCGCCTGGATCGCGAGCTTCCAGCGCGCCGAGAGCCCGAGCGAGCGCTTGTGCGAGATCTTGGTCCAGTCGTCGAGGAAGCCGAGGAACGCGCAGGCGACGGCGGTGCCGAAGACGGCCATGCTGGCCTCGTCGTAGTCGCTCAGGATCAGGAACGGGACGGCGACCGCCAGGAAGAGGATCAGCCCACCCATCGTGGGGGTGCCGGCCTTGTGCTTGTGCCCCTCGGGACCCTCCTCGCGGATGTGCTGGCCGAACTCGCGCGCACGCAGGAAGTCGATGAACTTGGGGCCGAGGAAGATGCAGATCAGCATCGATGCGAGGCCCGCGATGAGGATCTCCCCGAGCTGCATCAGGCGCGGGCCCCCTGAGCCGAGCGCAGCGCCTCGCGCACGACGGTCACGTCGTCGAACGGCTCCTTGCGGCCGCCCTCGAACTCCTGGCCCTGCTCGTGGCCCTTGCCCGCCACGACCACCACGTCGCCCGGCTCGGCCGCGGCCACCGCCAGCTCGATCGCGCGGCGGCGGTCTACCTCGCGCTCGGCGCCGGACCCGGTCCCGGCCATGATCTGGTCCACGATCGACTCGGGGTCCTCGCTGCGCGGGTTGTCGGAGGTCACGATCACGCGGTCGGCGAGCTCGCTCGCCGCGCGACCCATCAGCGGGCGCTTGGCGCTGTCGCGGTCGCCGCCGGCCCCGAACACCACGTGCAGGCGCCCGCGGGTGATCTGGCGCGCGGCGCGCAGCACGTTCTCGAGCGAGTCGGGCGTGTGGGCGTAGTCCACGAGCGCGGTGAACGGCTGCCCCTCGTCGACCGGCTCGAAACGGCCCGGCACGCGGCCGGCCTCGGCGAGCGCGCTCACCACCGTGTCGAGCGGGACCCCGAGCGAGCGGGCGGCAGCCGCGGCCGCGAGGGCGTTCGAGACGTTGAAGAGGCCCGGCAGGCGGGTCGTGACGCGGACCTCGCCGTCGGGCGTGTCGCAGGTGAACTCGGACCCGCCGGGGTCGAAGCGCACGTCGCGGGCGCGGTAGGCGGCGTCGCGGTCGATCGCGTAGGTGGTCGCGTCCGGGAGCTCCCCGGCGAGGCGGCGGCCGTACTCGTCGTCGGTGTTCACGATCGCCGGGCCGGGACCCTCGAACAGCCGCCGCTTGGCCTGGAAGTAGGCCTCCATGTCCGGGTGGAAGTCGAGATGGTCCTGGGTGAGGTTGGTGAAGACCCGGCTCGCGAAGTGGATCCCGCCGGCCCGGCCGAGCTCGAGGGCGTGCGAGGAGACCTCCATCGCGCACGCGGTGTCGCCGGAGTCGAGCATCCGGCGGAACAGGCCCTGGAGGTCGATCGCCTCGGGCGTGGTGCGCTCGACCGGCTCCTCCTGGCCGCCGACGATCGACGTCACGGTGCCGAGCAGGCCGGTGCGCTCGCCGGCCGCCTCGAGGATCGCGCGGATCAGGTAGGTCGTGGTGGTCTTGCCGTTGGTGCCGGTCACGCCGGCCACGCGCAGCGTCGCGGTGGGGTCGCCGTGGAAGCGGGCGGCGATCGGGCCCATGGCGGCCCGCACGTCGTCGACCACGACCTCCGGCACGCCCAGCCCGAGCGGGCGCTCGCACACCAGCGCCGCGGCGCCGCGCTCGACCGCGTCCGGGGCGAAGGCGTGGCCGTCGGCCTTGAAGCCGGGCACGCAGAAGAACAGGTAGCCGGGCGCGACGCTCCCGCTCGAGTAGGCGAGGCCCGAGATCTCGACCGCGGGGGCGCCCTCCCCGATCAGATCACGAAGGGTCACAGGCGGCGCGAGTGTAGGCCCTAGCCCGGCGGGATCCGGAGGTACGGCAGGGCGAACGAGGCGATCTTCTGGAACGCGGGCGCGGCCACCTGGCCGCCGTAGATGGAGCCCTTCGGCTCGTCGACCATCACGGCCACCAGCAGCCGGGGCTTGCGGGCGGGCGCGTAGCCGATGAACGAGGCCACGTACTTGGTCTTGGAGTAGCCGCCGTTCTCGGCCTTCTCGGCCGTGCCCGTCTTGCCGGCCAGCACGTAGCCGTCGATCTTGGCCTCGCGCGCCGTGCCCCCGGCGCCCAGCACGCCCTCGAGCATGCGCGACACCTGCGAGGCGACGTTCGGCGAGATCACGCGGCGCGCCGGGCCGGGGCGGCCGGCGATCACGTGCGGCGGGCGCATCACGCCGCCGTTGGCGAGCGCCTGGTAGGCGGCGGCCATCTGCATCGGGGTGACGGCCAGACCCTGGCCGATCGGCAGGTTGCCCATCGACGAGCCCGAGTAGTCCGCCGGCTTCGGCACGATGCCCGACGCCTCGCCCGGGATGTCCACGTGCGTGGAGGCGCCGAAGCCGAAGCGGCGCACCCAGCGGTCGAAGCGCTTGGCGCCGAGCCGCAGCCCGATCGTGACCGTGCCCACGTTCGACGACTGGGCGAGGATGTCCGCCGTCGTGAGCGTGCCGCCGCCGCCCGAGTGCGACTCGCGGATCGTGCGGTCGGCCACCTGGATCGTCGGGCCGAGGTGGAACAGGCTGCTGGGCTGCACGAGGCGCTCGGTCATCGCCCCGGCGACGGTGAACGGCTTGAAGGTCGAGCCGGGCTCGTAGCTGGCGCCGACCGCGCGGTTCTGGCGCGCGTACGGGGGCGAGTCGCCGAAGCGCTCGGCGCTCACGGGCGGCCAGTTGGCGAGCGACAGGATCTCGCCGTTGCGCGGGTCGAGCACGAGCGCGGTGGCTCCCTTCGGCTGGTAGGTCCGCCCCACGTCGCCGAGCACCGACTCGACGCGCTCCTGGATCGCCGAGTCGATCGTGAGCTGCACGTCGCGTCCGGGGCGCGCCTGCTCGAGGTCGACGATGCTGACCGGGTCGCCGAGGGCGTCGCTCACCACGCGGCGCTTGCCGTCGTCGCCGTGCAGCTCCTTCTCGCGCGACTGCTCGATGCCGGCCAGGCCGTACCCGTCGGTGCCGACCGCCCCCACGAGCTGCGACGCCAGCGGCCCGTGCGGGTAGCGGCGGCGGTGCTCGGTCTCGACGGTGATGCCCTGCAGCTGGAGCTTGCGCACCGCGTCGCCCTTGGCGGCCTCGACCTTGCGGGCGAGGTACACGAAGCCGCTGCGGCGGTCGCTCAGCTTGCGCAGCAGGCCCTCCGTGGGCACCTTCATCGCCGCCGACAGGCGGTAGGCGGCCACGGCGGCGTTCGGGATCTGGCGCGGGTTCGCGGAGATCGTGGCCGCGTCCTCGGTCACGGCCAGCTCGCGGCCCTTGCGGTCGGTGATCGCGCCGCGGCGGGCGGGCACCACGAACTCCTGCACCTGCTGCTGAGCCGCGCGCCCGCGCAGGTCGTCGCCCTTGAACGCGACCAGGTAGGTGGCGCGAAAGCCGGCGCAGACGAGGAGGAGAAGGAAGAGCCCGAAGAGCAGGCCGATGCGCCGCTCGAGCAGGCCCATCCGCTAGGGGACCTGCTGGGTGACGGCCGCCGGTGGGGCGGCGGCCGCCGGGGTCGCGGCCGCTGCTGGAGCCTGGGCCTGTGGCGCGGCCTGCTGGGTGGCGGGGGTGGGAGCCGCCTGCTGCGGGGCGGTTGCGGCCGGCTGCACGGCCGCCGGCTGCACGGGCGCGGGCGGGGGAGCCTGCACCGCCAGGTGCGGTTCGGGCGCGACCACAGCGCGGGCGGCCCGGCGGCCGTCGCCGGGCTTCGAGCGCACGTAGCGGACGGCGCCGGGCGCGGGCATCACGAAGCCCTTGGCGGCGGCGAGGCGCTGGATCCGCTCGGTCGAGTCGAGCTTCGCCAGCTTGAGCCGCAGCGCGGCGTTCTCGCGGCCGATCGACCCGGACCTCTTGTCCGTGCGCGCGATCTGATCGTTGAGCTGCAGCAGCCCGACGTTGAGGAAGACGATGCCGGCCAGCAGCACGCCGATGCAGCCGACCCAGAGCCGGCCGCGCAGGAGGCGGTCGAGCAGCAGGTTGCCGCGTGCGGCGATGGCGCTCGCGAGCCACTCGCTCGTGGCGGGCTTGCGCTGGGGCGCGGGGCGCGGGGCGGCGGGCTTGCGCGCGCCGGGCCCCGGCTTGCGCGGCGCGCCCTTGGGCGGAGCGGCGGCGCCCGCCTTCCGCGGCGCGCCCTTGGGCGGAGCGGCCGGGCCGGAGCGGCGGCGCGGCGGCGCGGGCGCGCGCTTCGGAGCGGTGCGCGGCTTGGCCGGAGCGGCGGTCGCCGCACGGGTCGCGCGCGGCTTGGCCGGAGCGGCCGCGGCCGCACGGGTCGTGCGCGGCTTCGCCGCCGCGGCGCTCGCGCGGGCCATCAGGCCTCTCCCCCGGAGATCTTGCGCGCGGCCCGCAGCCGTCCGGAGGCGGCGCGCGGGTTCTGCGCGATCTCGCCGGGCGTCGGCGCCACGCCGCGCTGGGTGAGCAGCTCGGCCTCGGGCGTGCGGCCGCACGCGCACACCGGCAGGTCCGGCGGGCAGATGCACCCGCGCGCGAGAGCGGCGAGGAAGCGCTTGACCCGCCTGTCCTCGAGCGAGTGGAAAGAGATCGCGCCGAGGCGCCCGCTCGGCGAGAGCAGCTCCCACGCGGGCGGCAGCGCGCGATCCAGCGAGGCCAGCTCGTCGTTCACGGCGATCCTGATCGCCTGGAACACGCGCTTGGCCGGGTGCCCTCCGCCGAATCGCGCCGGCGCGGGCACCGCGGACTTGATCGTCTCCACGAGCTCGTGGGTCGTCTCGATCGGCCCGCGTGAGCGCCTGCGCCCGATCGCGCGAGCGATCTGGCGCGCGAACCGCTCCTCGCCGTACGAGCGGAAGAGCTGCGCCAGCCGGCGCTCGTCCCAGTCGTTCACGACCGTGCGCGCGTCGAGCTCGCGCGTGGTGTCCATGCGCATGTCGAGCGGCGCGTCGTAGGAGTACGAGAAGCCGCGCTCGGCGGTGTCGATCTGCATCGACGAGACGCCCAGGTCGAGGTAGGCCATGTCCGCCTCGAACCCCTCGGCGAGCAGCAGGTCGAGCCCGTCGGCGAAGTCCATCCGCAGGAAGCGCGTGTCGCAGGCGACCTCGCGCGCGAAACCCTCGAAGCGCTCCTCGGCCGCGGGGTCGCGGTCGATGCAGACGAGCGTGCCGCCCGCTCCTATCCGCCCCGCGACGAGCCGCGCGTGGCCGCCGTCGCCGAAGGTGCAGTCGATCGCGGTCTCGCCCGGCTGCGGATCGAGGAGGTCGATCAGCTCGCCGGCGAGGACCGGGACGTGCGTGCGTGTCATGTCAAGAAGGATGGCCAAGGCTCTCAGCGATTCCGGCGACTTCCGCGTTCAGGGCCTGCTGGTCGTCGCTCCAGCGGTCGCGGTCCCAGATCTCCAGGTGATCGAGGTTCCCGACGACCACCACGTCCTTCTGGATCCCGGCGTGCTCGAGCAGCGCGTTGTTCAGCGTCACCCGCCCGGCCGAGTCGAGCTCCGCGTCGAACGAGCTCCCCGCGAAGTAGCGGGTGAGCTTGCGGCGCTCGGGGCTGACCGGGTTCAGGTTGGACAGGAAGCTCTCGGTCCATCGCTCGAAGGTGTCCGGGGCCCACACGGCCACGCAGGGCTCGAGCCCCTTGGCCAGAACCACTCCCGACGAGAAGGCAGCCCGGAACTTTGCCGGGACGTTGAGCCTGTTCTTCGCGTCGAGCGAGTAGTCGAAGTGCCCGCGGAACGCCATTTCGGGGGGCCCTTTGCATCGTGCGGCGGGGGAAGGTTTCTCGGACCGGAGTGGCTGAGTGGGAGGAGCTCCGCCACTCCGGTCCTTGAAGGCGTGGCCACTATAACCCACTCCTTCCCACCGTGCAACACATTTCTCCACAAGGGGCTTCTTTTGCAGGCGCACGGCCCGGGCGGAGCCGCGGTTTGGGCTCTACAGAGCTGAAAATCGCGTGGGTCAGGCGGTGGGGCGCCGTCCCAGATCCGCTGGGCGGACCGTTGCAGAGCCCGCTTCTGGGTGGGCGCTTGCCGTCAGGGCGCCCGGACGGTCAGAACAGCGCGCGCACGAGGGCGGTCGTCAGCGCTGCCACGCCGACCGCCCAGAGCACCGACAGACGGGCCGCCAGCGCGAGCGCCGCGGCGGCGAGGCCGGCGGCGCGGGCGTCGAGCACGACCTCCTTGTGCTTGCCGAACGTCTCCACCACGACGAACGCGGCCAGCAGCGCGGGCGCCAGCAGGCCGATGAGGCGCCGCGCCCAGGGCGCCAGCTCGCGGTTGCCGAGCACGATCGGCCCGGACGCCTTGATCGCGGCCGTCACCACGGCCAGCGCCAGGATGGTCGTCCAGGCGGCGCTCACCTGCGGCGCACTCCGATCACGACGGCGAGCGAGGCGGCGATGATCGGCACGCCGGGGGGCGCGACGGGGGTGAGCGCGAGGGCGATCGCGGCCCCGATCAGCGCGACCGTGACCGTGTAGCGGTCGCGCGCCTCGGCCACCAGGAGGCCGAGGAAGAAGGCCGGGAACAGGCCGTCGAGGCCGAAATCCTGCGGGTCGCCGAGGACGTCCCCGCCAAGGACGCCGATGACCGTGCCGATCACCCAGGCCGGGTAGGCGCTGGCGGTCGCGCCGAGGAGGAAGTCGCGGTCGAAGGTACCGTCGCCGCGGTTCGCCATCGCCCAGGAGGCATCCACGACCGCCTGGCCCTGGAGCGCACGGGCGAGCGGGCCGCCGGTCGTGGAGGGGCCGAACGCGAAGCCCATCGCGACGAAGCGCGTGTTGAGGAGGATGCCGGCGGCGATCGCCGCCTCGGCGCCGCCGCCGTCGGCGATCACCGCGAGCGCCGCGAACTGCGCGGTGCCGGCGAAGACGATCGCGGAGAAGACGATCGCCTCTATGCCGCCGAGGACCGGCTCCGCCAGGACGCCGAACGAGATCGAGAGGAGCAGGCCGGCGGCCGAGTACGGAAGGCCGGCGCGGAAGCCGGGGCCGAAGCGGCGCCGGAGCTCGGAGGCGGGGAGCACCGCGCAACTATGCCGAGCCCGGTTCGGGGGGCGTCCGGCCGGGCCCTCAGGGCCCCACCGGCAGCTCCGCTCCGCCGCCTCCGAGGAGCGCCGCGGCCAGCGCCGCAGCGACGAGCAGCAGCACGGACGGCACCAGCAGCAGCGCCACCACGAGCTGGATCTTCGGACCCGCCTTCGCGGCCTCCTCCTCGATCCGGCGCCGGCGGGCCGCGCGCGCCTCGGCGGCCTGGGCCGCGAGCGTGCGACCGAGCGGCGCGCCGTGCCGCGAGGCGCGGCCGACGGCCGCCGTGAGCTCGCGCACCTCCGGCAGCGGCAGGCGGGCGGCCGAGCGGTCGAGCGCCTCGGCGAGCGGCACTCCGAGCGCGACCTCGCGGCTCACGGTCCCCCACTCCGCGGCGAGCGGTCCGGTGGCGCGCTCCGACACCGCGCGCATCGCGGCGGCGGGCGACAGGCCGGCCTCGACCGACACCCGCAGCAGGTCGAGCAGCGCCGGCAGCTCGCGGCGCACTTCCCGCGCGCGCCCGCGCGCGCGGCGCGCGAGCCACCGGTCGGGGGCGAGGAAGCCGGCCACCGGGGCGGCGGCGATCGCGACCGGCCCGAGCCGCCCGGGGGCGGCGGCTCCGAGGATCGCGCCGGCGGGCGCGGCCGCGAGCGCGCCGCCGAGCTTGGCGGCCATGACCTCGCGCGCACCGATGCCGCCGGGCGCGCCGGCCGCGGCGATCCGGCTCTCCAGCGACGCCGGGACGCGGGCCCCGGCGGCGCGGCGGAGGTGGGCGCCGGCGGCGGCGAGCATCCGGAAGGCGCGCGGGGCGCCATCGCGACGCCTCGGCCGCCGCCGCGCGGGCCGCGGCGCGATCCCGCCGGCCAGGTCGTCCACGCCCACCGTCGCGGCAACGGCAGCAAGGAGAGCGAGTGCGGCGGAAGCGGTCACGCCCAGCCTCCGGCCGCGCGACGAGGTGGGCCCTCCTCTTCTCGCATAGCGGGGATAGGACGGCCCACCTCCTCGTTGGGCGGCGGAAGGTGCCGCCGCGCGCTCGGCCCCCTCACGCCCGCACCCTCCCCAGCCGCCGGATCAGCACCGCCGCCACGATCTGCAGCGTCAGCGCGAGCCCGGCCAGCCAAGCGGTGAGGAACGAGCCGGCCAGCCCGGCCACGAAGCCGGGCGAGGCGAGCTCCGCCATCAGCGCTCCGCCCAGCGGCAGCAGCACGACGATCAGGCCGGTGAAGCGCGCCTGGGCGGTGGCCGCGCGGGCGTCGGCCTCCACGCGCGCCTCCTCCTCCAGCGAGTGCGCGCAGTCGCGGAGCAGGCGGGCGAGGTCGCCGCCGGACGCCCGCTGGAGCAGCAGCGCCGCCACGATCGTGTCGATCCCGTGCGAGCGGATGCGGCGGCGCATGGCCTCGAGGGCGTCGTCGGTGCGAGCGCCCAGCTCGAGCTCGGCGGCCACGCGCCGCAGCTCCGCGCCGGCGGGACCCTCGAGGGCCGGTGCCGCCGCACCGATGGCGCCGCGCACCGAGTGACCGCCGCCCAGCGCGTCGGCGAGCGCCGTGGCGAGCGCACCCGCTCCGGCACCGGCCGCCGCCCGGTAGCGCTCCCGGCCGGCGCGAAGCAGGCGGGCGATGGCGAACGGGCCGGCCACGCCCGCGACCGCGCCGGCGACCGGGCCGGCGACGATCCACCCGGCGAGAGCCGCCGCCGCGCCGCCGGCGAGGAGGAGCCGCCGCCGCTCGGCAGCGCCCGGCTCGCGGCCCTCGCGACCGGCGCGGAGCACGACGTCGACGAGCCGCGCGGCGGCGCGCGCGAAGCCCGGCGCTCGACGCGCGGCCAGGGCCGCGGCCTCGCGGCCGAGGTCGCGAGCGGCGAGGGCGCCGAGGGCTCCGGCGGCGAAGGCGAGCCCGGCCGCGGGCGTCATCGCGGCGAGCCCGCGGAGCCGGAGCCGGCGGGGCTCGGACCGCCGGAGCCGGAGCCCCGCGCGGAGCGGCTCTGCTCGCTGGCCGGCGCCCGGCGAAGCCGGCTCGCCAGCCGCCCCTCCCCCGGCGGCCGCCACAGCGGTCGCTCGCCGCGCAGGCGATACAGCTCGCGCGTCCCGGCTCCACCCGGCGCGCGCACCACCTCGGCCACGCACTCCACGCGCCGGCGGCCGTCGGCACCGCGCGACTGGTGCACCACCAGATCCAGCGCACTCGCCACCTGTTCGCGCACCGCCGCGTGCGGCAGCCCCACGCCCGCCATCAGGGCCAGCGTCTCCACCCGGCGCAGCGCGTCCTCGGGCGAGTTCGCGTGCACGGTCGTGAGCGACCCCTCGTGGCCGGTGTTCAGCGCCATCAGCATGTCGAGCGCCTCCGCCCCGCGCACCTCCCCCACCACGATCCGGTCCGGCCGCATCCGCAGCGCGTTGCGCACGAGCGAGCGGATCGTCACCTCGCCACGCCCCTCGACGTTCGCCGGCCGCGACTCCAGCCGCACCACGTGACGCTGCCGCAGCCGCAGCTCGGCCGCGTCCTCGATCGTCACGATCCGCTCGCCGCCGGGGATCGCCGCCGACAGCGCGCCCAGGGTCGTCGTCTTGCCGGACCCGGTCCCGCCGCTCACCAGCACCGCCGCGCGCGCCGCGACGCACTCGCCGAGGAAGTCCGCCAGCCCGCGCGGCAGCGTCCCGTTTGCGACCAGGTCGCCGAGCGAGAAGCCCAGCGGTCGGAAGCGCCGGATCGTCAGGCAGGGCCCCGACAGCGCCAGCGGCGGGATCACCACGTTCACGCGCGACCCGTCCGCGAGGCGCGCGTCGCACAGCGGCGAGGCCTCGTCCACCCGCCGGCCCAGCGGCGCGAGGATCCGCTCGACGGCGTGCATCAGCTCGGCCTCGTCCGCGAACGCGACGCCGGTCGCCTCCAGCCGCCCGCCGCGCTCGACCCAGACGGTGCCCGGGCCATTCACCATCACCTCGTCCACGGCGGGATCGGCGAGCAGCGGCTCCAAAGGGCCGAGCCCGGTCGCGAGCCGCACCACCCGCTCCACGAGCGCCTCGCGCTCGCCCGCCGGCAGCGCCGCCGCCTCGCGCTCCACGAGCACGCGCACCTCGTCCACGAGCGAGCCGCCCGCGTGGCCGTCGCCCCCGCGGGCCCGCTCGATCATCCGCCGCCGCAGGGCGTCGGCCAGGTCGTCGAAGTGGTCCACGACCAGTGGAGGGCGCGGGGCGGCCAGGTTCGCCCCCCTGGGTGGGGGAAATCTGAAGAAGGGCCGAGCCGGCGTCCCGGCCGGGAGGGCCGAGCCGGCGCCCTACTCGGACGAAGCGCCGCTCACCGAGGCCGCCCGGTCGGCCTCCTCCTCGAGCCGCCGCTCCTCGCGCCGCCGCAACCAGCGCAGCAGCGTGAGCGTGAGCAGGCCGCCGAGCGCCATCAGCACGAACATCGCGACCGTCCCCCACTCCTCCCCCACGCCCGGGAAGTCCGTGTTGGCCCCGTAGGCGCCGGCCACGAGCGTCGGCACCAGCAGCACCGCCGCGACCAGCTCGAACTTCTCCTGCAGCCGCTCGGTCTTGCGCCCCTGCACCTGCGCGAGCTGGAGCTGGACGAGGTCCAGGGCGCTGCGCAGCCGGTCGCTCAGCTCGATCGCCACCCGCAGCGCGCGGTCGATCCGGTCGTCGATCCGCTCGGCCTCCTCGGCGCTCGTCACGTCGGCGAACCAGTACGTGCGGGCGCCGCCGCGCGCGGCGTTCAGCGGCGCGATCGTCTTGCGGAACTGGAACACCAGCGCGCGCAGCTCGATCAGCGTCCGGCGGTCGGGCGGCCCGTCGGTGTCGCAGCGCCGGTAGAGGTCGAGCTCCCACGCCTCGAGCCAGTCGAACAGGGCCTGGCGCACGTCCGGGTAGGTGTCGACGAGGCGCTCGATCACGATCAGGCCGAGATCGCCCGCCGTGGACCCGCCGCCGCGCACCCAGCTCTCCTCGATCGCCGCGATCGCGGCGTCGTGGTCGTCGAGCTCGCCCACGCCCGGCTCCTCCTCGGCCCCGGTGAACGTGCGCGGCGCGTGCCAGCAGGTCACGAGCCAGCCGCTGCCGGCGAGCATCTCGACGACCTGGAACGTCAGCGACCCGGCGCGGCTGCGCGGATCCGAGCCCTCGGTCGGCACCGCGGCGGCCGCCGAGACCGCCCGCACGTCGCCGTAGCGGCGCCGCTTGGGCCAGAGGTCGGGGTCGAGCAGGTCGCGGAGCATGGCGTCCTCGATCCCGGGACAGAGCGTCGCGAGCAGCTCGCGCAGCACGGCCACCGCGTCGGCCTGCGGCCGCGCCTCGAAGGCGCGCATGTCCACGTCGAGCCAGTGGACCGCGTCGCCGCCGGCGTGCGCCTCGCCGAGCGACACCTCGCGCGGCGCCTCCCCCTGGCGGCACTCGGTCACGCGCACCGCGCCGCGAACCGGGCGTGCCTCGATCACCGCCGCCGCGCCGCCTCCGCCACGGCCGCGCCACCCTCGTCGATCTCGATCCCGGCGGTCTCGGCCACCCGCGCGACCATCATGTACTGGCCGATCACGAGCAGCAGCTCCACGACCTCGCGCGGCGAGAGGTGCTCGCGCAGCGCGGCGAGCGCCGCGTCGGAGGCGCGCACGTCGCGCACCACCTCGGTGGTGAAGCGCAGCGCCGCCCGCACGTCCGCGCCGAGGCAGTCCGCGTCCACCTCGCCGCGCTCGATCGCCGCCACGTCCTCCTCGCTCGCACCCACCGCGTGCGCGATCGGCACGTGCTGCACCCACTCGTACTCCGCGCCCGAGAGCCGCCCCACGTGCAGGATCACGAGCTCGCGCAGGCGCGCGTCGAGCTCGAGCGACGACAGCAGCGCGCCCCCGAACGCCAGCCACGGGCGGAACGCGGTCTCGGCGTTCGCCACCATGCGGAACACGTTGATCGGCGGCACCCGCTCGAGCGCCTCGCGCACCGGCTGGGGAGCCGCTTCCGGGTCGACGTACGGGAGCCGCGCCACGGCGCCACCCTAACCGACGGGCTTAACAGAAAGGGGCGCGTTCTGGCGCGTCAACAGGGTAAGCTGCGCCGTGGCCATGTCCGGGGACTCGCGATGCCTGGGGTGACGTAAGCGCATGGTGCGCGTCCTGGCCCTTCGCGCGCTACTGACCGTCACGTTGGCACTCGCGCTGCCGAGCGCGTCCGCGCTCGCCGCCGAGCCCGCGAACGCCCCGCCGCCCGGCGACGCCTTCGCCACGCCCGAGGTCCTGACCGGCTCGAGCGCCGCCGCCACGAACGACACGACCTTCGCCACGCGCGAGACCGGCGAGCCGGCGCTCGGCTACGCCGGCGGGACTGTCTGGTACACGTGGACCGCCCCCTCCGGCGGCGCGGTCGCGGTCGACACAGCCGGCACCCCGGCCGCCGCGCTCGTGGCCGTCCACACCGGCGACTCGCTCGCCGGCCTCACGCGCATCGCCTACAGCGGTCAGTCCGGCCTGACGACGAGCCGCACGGGCTTCGAGGCGGTCGCCGGCACGACCTACCGGATCCAGGTGGAGGGGTATTCGGCCCGCGGCCCGCTCAAGCTCACGCTGCGCCACGCCACGGCGCCGCCCGCCGGCGACGCCTTCGCCTCGCCCACGCTCCTCCCCTCCGAGCGCTCGGTCTCCGTGACCGGCGACTCGCTCGGCGCGACGGCGGAGGTCGGCGAGCCGCAGCACTACCCCAACTACCCCGGCCGCAACTCGCTCTGGTACTCGTGGACCGCGCCGTCGAGCGGCTCGCTGACGATCAAGGCGACGCCCGGCGAGACCGGGTCGATACCGATCCTGGCCGCCTACACGGGCGGCGACCTGCTCGGTCTGGTACGCGTCCCCAACCAGGCGCAGGACTGGAACGGCGGCCCGCAGCAGATCCGCATCCGGGTCGAGGCCGGCGTCACCTACGCGATCGCCGTCGAGACCTTCGGGGTGGCCGGCTCGTTCGCGTTCTCGCTCGAGCTGACCGACTCGCCCCTGAACGACGACTTCGCGAAGGCGCCGCCGCTGGCGGGCCCCGTCGCCGACGCGGCCGGCAGCACCGTCGGCGCCACGCAGGAGCCGTGCGAGCCTGTGCACGACGACAACTACTACGACCCGTCGGTCTGGTACTCGTGGACGGCGGCGGCCAGCGGCTCGGTCACGATCGACACCGCCGGCAGCGACTACCCGACCGTCCTCGGGATCTACACGGGCGGCGAGCTCTGCAAGCTCACGCGCGTGGTCGTCAACCGCCTGACCGGCGCCGGCGTGCCCGCCAAGCGCTCGTTCCGCGTGGTGGCGGGCACGACCTACCGGATCGCGGTCGACGGCCAGAACGGCCGCACCGGCTCGTACAAGCTCGCGCTGCGCCACAGGCCGCCGCCCGCGAACGACATTCTGACGAACGCGGAGGTCCTCACCGGGGCGTCCGTCAGCGTCGGCGGCACCCTGCTCGGCGCCACCGGCGAGGCCGGCGAGGCCAACCCGGGCGGTCAGGACGGCGCGACCGTCTGGTACTCGTGGACGGCGCCCGTGACCGGGCCGGCGACGCTGCGGCTGCCCGGTGCCGCGTCCTCCACCGGCCTCTCCGTGCACACCGGCGACGCGGTCGGCTCGCTCGCCCTCGTCAAGCGCCGGACCGGTTCCTACTACGACCCGCTTTCGTTCCGCGCGGTCGCCGGCACGACCTACCTGATCGCGGTCGACGGCGGCAGCACGCCGGACCAGGGCGACTTCAAGCTCGAGCTCAAGCAGACGCCCGCCCCGCCCAACGACGACTTCGCCGCGGCCACCCCGATCGCGGGCTCCTCGGCCTCGCTGAGCGGGTCGACCCTCGCCGCGACGACCGAGACGGGCGAGCCGTCGCTCGGCTACTACGCCACCGGGTCGGTCTGGTACACGTGGACCGCGCCGGCCGACGGCGCCGTGGCGATCGACACGGCGGGGAGCGGCTTCGACACCGTGCTCGGCGTCTACACCGGCAGCGGCGTCAGCGCGCTCACGCGGGTCACGTCCAACGACAACGCCAGCCACAGCGTGACGACGAGCCGGGTCGCGTTCCGGGTCACGGCCGGCACGACCTACCGGATCGCCGTCAACTCGGGTTACTACAGCGGCGGCGGCGAGGTCAAGCTCCGTCTCACCCACCGCGACCTGCCCGCCAACGACGCCTTCGCGGCGGCCGCCCCCCTGCCGTCGGCGGCGAGCGTCTCTATAGCGGGCGCGAACCTGGGCGCCGGGGCCGAGACCGGCGAGCCGAGCCACCACAGCTACGACGGCGCGAAGACCTCGGTCTGGTACGCGTGGACGGCGCCGACCGGCGGCGCCCTGACGATCCGGGCCGAGGGCGACTTCCAGCCCGTGCTGGCGGCCTACACCGGCACGACCATCGCCGGACTCACGCGCGTCCGCAACCAGGCGCAGGACTGGAACGGCGGGCCCGAGCAGATCCGCGTACGCGTGGAGGCGGGCACGACCCTCTACATCGCGGTCGACGCGCTCGGCTCGCTGGCGGGCGAGTTCAACCTGTCGCTCTCGCTCGTGCCGCGCCCCGCGAACGACGACCTCGCTGACGCCGCGACGATCACCGGCCTCGCCGCGGACGTGGCCGGCAACACGTACGGCGCGACGCAGGAGGAGTGCGAGCCGGTACACGACGACAACTACTACGACCCGTCGGTCTGGTACTCGTGGACCGCCCCGGAGAGCGGCGGGGTCACCCTCGACACGGCCGGCAGCGGTTTCCCGACCGTGCTCGGCGTGTACACGGGCGACGAGATCTGCAAGCTCACGCGCGTGCTGCTGCGGCGGCTGAACACCGCGCCGACTCCGGCCAAGCGCGCGTTCCGCGCGGTCGCGGGCCGGACCTACCGGATCGCGGTCGACGGCCTCAACGCGAAGATGGGCAACTTCAAGCTCTCGCTGCGCCACTCGCCGCCGCCGCCGAACGACATGTTCGACAAGCCGCAGGAGCTCACGGGCAACAGCGCGCAGGCCGCCGGGTCCAACTTCGGGGCCACCGCCGAGCCCGGCGAACCGGGCGGGATCGAGGGCGCGACCGTCTGGTACACGTGGACCGCGACCGCCACCGGTGCCGCGCGCGTGAGCCTGCCGGCGAAGGACTTCGGGGCCTCGGTCGAGGTCTACACCGGCGACGCCCCCGGCTCGCTGACGCGAGCGTCGAAGGGCTACTACGACGAGTACAGCGGCGGCTTGCACTTCCGTGCCGTCGCGGGCACGAGGTACCGAATCGCGGTGGACGGCGGCGGCGCCCCCGCGCAGGGCGACTTCACGCTGAGGGTGACCTCGCTCGCGGCGCCGGCGAACGACGACTTCGCGAACCCGACCAGGATCGACGGCGCGGCCGGCGACTCGTCCGGCAACCTCGCCGGGGCGACGGCCGAGCAGGGCGAGCCGGGCACGACCGACTCGTACTACTACTACGACTCCGGCGAGCGCGGCACGGTCTGGCACCTGTGGACGGCCGCGGAGTCCGGCCTCGTCAGGTTCAGCACCACCTCGGGCGCCGTGGGCGTCTTCACCGGCGACGCGCTCACCGACCTGAAGCGCGTGCCCGGCAGCGGCGCGTTCCGTGCGACCGCGGGCCAGACCTACAGGATCATGGTGAGCCGCTCCGCGACGGTGGACCACGCGCCGTACACGCTGAGCTGGAAGACATACCCGCCGCCGCCCAACGACGCGTTCGGCAACTCGATCGCGCTGACCGGAGGCGCCGTGTCGCAGCAGGGCACCACGCTGGGCGCCACGCTCGAGCCCGGCGAGCCCGGTTCGAGCTGGAGCTACAGCGGCGGCGGCGCGACCGTCTGGTACTCGTGGACCGCGCCGTCGGACGGCCTCGCGTCGGTCCGCACGACCGACAACGCGCTGGGCGTCTACACGGGCGACAGCGTCGGGTCGCTCGCGAAGGTCGCGGCGTCGAGCTACTACTACGGCGCGACCGTGCACTTCCGGGTGCGGGCCGGCACCACCTACCGGATCCGGGTCGAGGGAGGCGAGCTCTCCACCTACGGGGCGTTCACCCTCAGCATCGGCACGGTCCCGTCCCCGGCCAACGACGACTTCGAGAACGCGGCCGCTCTCACCGGCCCGTCCGTCTCCGGGACCACGACCGGCGCGTCGAACCAGCCGGGTGAGCCGCTGCGCGACAGCTACACGCCCGCGACGGTCTGGTACTCGTGGACGCCCGCCACCACCGGCGTCGCCGTCGTGTCCTTGACGAACAGCTACTACAACGGCGTCGCCGCCTACACGGGCGACTCGCTCGGCGCGCTCACGCGGCGCGGCAGCAGCGACAGCTACACCCCGATGCGCTTCCGTGTCAGGGCCGGCACGACCTACCGGATCGCCGTGGACAGCGACATGACGACGTACGGGCGCGCCTTCACGCTCAAGACGGAGGTGCAGCCCGGGCCCACGAACGACGACTTCGAGGACTCGGTCGAGCTGTCCGGCGAGAAGGACTCCGAGACCGGCTCGAACGTGAACGGGACGCTCCAGCCCGGCGAGCCGAGCCCGTCCTACACGTCCGGGTCGGCGTCGGTCTGGTACCGCTGGACCGCGCCCACCACGGGCCGCGTGACGGTCGACCTGAGCGGGAGCGCCTTCGACACGACGCTGGCGGCCTACTCGGGCTCCGAGGTGAAGAGCCTGACCCAGCTCGCCTATGACAACGACGCGGGCGACGGCTCCACCAGCAGGGTCACCGTCGCCGTGCGCGCGGGCACGACCTACCACTTCGCCGTGAACGGCTACTACGGCGCCACCGGCGCGATAAAGCTCGCGCTCTCGCACAGGCCGTCCCCCGCGAACGACGATTTCGCCGCGGCGGTCGAGATCGAGAGCGCCCCGGCCACGATCGGCGCGAGCACCGAGCTGGCCACGCACGAGCCCAACGAGCCTCGCAACGACAGCTACTACTCGTACTACTACGGCAGCGAAAGCGGTGGGAGCGGCGGCTCGCTCTGGTACTCGTGGACCCCGAAGGCGAGCGGCCGCGCGACGATCGACACCACCGGCAGCGGGTACGGGACGGCGGTGGGCGTGTACGACGGCTCGGCGGTCGGCGCCCTGTCGCGGATCGCGACCGGCTACGGCAGCGGGACCGACACGAAGGTCTCGTTCGACGCGATCCGCGGCAAGACCTACCGGATCTCCGTGGACGGGTACGACGGAGCGACCGGCACGTTCAAGCTCGCGCTCACGCAGGCACCGGCGCCGCCCAACGACGACGTCGCCGACGCCGAGCCCCTGAGCGGCACGACCGCGGTGGTGGCGGGCACCAACGCCGGGGCCACGCGCGAGGACGGCGAGCCGGCCAACGGCTGGTACTCGCTGAGCGGGTCGGTCTGGTACCGCTGGACGGCACCGGCCTCCGGCACAGCGGCCTTCAGGGTCGAGGGGAGCGGATTCACCCCCGCCGTCTTCGCGTACCCCGGGTCCGCGCTGGCGGGCGCGCAGGCGGTCGCCACGGGCAACGGCGCGGTGCGCTTCTACGCGACCGCCGGCACCACCTACTCGATATCCGTCGCCGGCAACTACAGCGCCGGCGGCTCGTTCACCCTGAAGCTCGACCTGCTCGAGCCGCCGTCGAACGACCTCTTCGTGAACGGCCAGGAGCTGGCCGGGGTCGCCGTGGACGTGTCCGGCAGCACTGTGAACGCGACCCAGGAGAAGTGCGAGCCGATCCACGACGACAACTACTACGACCCGTCCGTCTGGTTCTCATGGAAGGCACCGGCCGACGGGCGCGTGGTGCTCGACACGGGCGGCAGCTCGTTCGCGACGGTGCTCGGGATCTACACCGGCGACTACTTGTGCACGCTCGCGCGCGTGGCGGTCGAGCGGCTGAGCGCGATCGGCCAGCCGGCGGTGCGCACCTTCCAGGCGCAGGCCGGGGTGACCTACCGGATCGCCGTGGATGGCCAGCGCGGGGTGACCGGCGACTACAAGCTGTCGCTGCGGCAGGCGGTGGACGTGCCGAAGACCGAGCCGCCGCCTGATCCGCCGGGCCGGTCCGAGGCGACGGACGAGCCGCAGGTGGAGCTCCCGCCGGAGGGAGGCCAGCAGGACGAGTCCGGCGGCGACCCGCCTCCGGGCGAGCCCGTGGTGGAGACCGGCGACCCGCCGAGCCAGGACCCGCCCGCGCAGGACCCGCCCGCGCAGGACCCGCCAGCGCAGGACCCGCCAGCGCAGGACCCGCCGCGGCAGCAGCCCCCCGACGGCGCGCGCGAAGCCGAGCCGCCGGCCCTGAGCCCGCCGACCGTCAACCCACCGGCCCCGCCGCCCCTGCGCGTGCTGGCCTCCTTCCCGAAGCAGCGCCTCGCCGACGTCCTGGCGCGGGGCCTGGCGGGGAGCGCATCGTGCTCGCTCATGTGCCGCATCGACGTGACCGTCACGATCGACCCGCAGGCCGCCAAGAAGGCGAGGCTCACCGGCAGCAAGGCCGCCATCGCGAGGGCGACCACGATGGCCAACGGCTCCCCCGCGCGGTTCGCGATCCGCCTGCCCAAGGCGTCGCTCAAGAAGCTGCGCGCCATGAGGTCGGTGCCGCTGACCGTGAAGGTGGTCGCGACGAACGGCGCGGGCACCGACCAGCAGACCCTGCGCCTGAACGTCAAGCGCTAGGCGCGCCTGACATCCTCCGCGGCGTGACCGGCGACTCCGCACGCGAGGCGGCTGCCCAGGCCGCCGTCGAGCGGATCGAGCCCGGCATGCTGCTGGGGCTCGGGTCGGGGCGCGCGGTCTGGAGGACGATCGAGCTGATCGCCGAGCGCTGGCCGGACGGGCCGCCGGTGCGCTCCGCCTTCGCCTCCGAGCGCACGCGGGAGCTGGCGGCCGAGGCCGGGATCGCGGCGCTCGAGCTCGACGGCCGCACCCGGCTGGACCTGGCCATCGACGGCGCGGACGAGATCGACCCCGACCTCGGCCTCGTCAAGGGCGGCGGCGCGGCGCTGCTGCGCGAGAAGATCGTGATCGTGGCCGCACGGCGCTTCGTGGTCGTGGCGGAGGAGCGCAAGCGGGTCGCGCGGCTCGGGGAGACCTTCCGCCTTCCCGTGGAGGTCGTGCGCTTCGGCTGGCAGGACACCCAGCACCGGGTGCTCGAGCTGGTCCCCGCCGCGGAGCTGCGCACGGACGAGGCCGCCGCGCCCGTGGTGACCGACGAGGGCCACCACCTGCTCGACTGCGAGCTGCCCGCCGAGGGCGACCTGCGCGAGCTGGCTGCCGCGCTCAAGGCCACGGTCGGCGTGGTGGAGCACGGACTCTTCCTCGGGATGGCCGACGAGGCGCTGCTCGGCCGCCCGGACGGCACGCTCGACGTGGTCACGGCGCGGCCTTAGCCGGCCGGCGCCGAGCTAGGACCGCGCTATGCCCGCCCCGGCGGCGCCGGCCTCGAGCTCGTCGAGCCCGAACGCGTCCACCGGCCCGAGCGCGCCGGCGCCGCGCAGGCCGCGATCGGCCGCGCGCATGGCCCCCCACGCGAGCATCCCGGCCGTGAAGTCGTAGCCGTTCACGCCCTCCAGCCGGACCTCCGCCAGGCAGCGGCCGCCGGCGTCGAACGCCATCGCGACGAAGTGCGAGCGGCCCTCGGCGCGCTCCTCCGCGCTCGGGCCGCCGGTCGAGCCCTTGACGAAGCGCGCCGTGAGGGCCCCCACCCCCGCCTTCACGCCCGGCAGTCGTGCGGCCGGCGCCATCAGCGCCGAGCCCACCGACATCGCCCGCGACTTCCCGCCGAACCAGCCGAGATAGACGTCGACCTCGCGCAGCCCCGGTGCGAGGCGCGGAAGGGCGAGGTGCTCCGACGAGCCGACGGAGACCCCCGGCCGGCGCTCCCCGGCGACGTCGAAGCTCGCCACCCGCGCGGCGCCGCGCTCCTCGACCAGCCGCCCGTCGCGGAACGCGAAGACCGGCTCCATCAGCGCGCCCATGGTCGACGCCTGCGTGCCCCCGCTGAAGCCCGCTCGGCCGAGCTGGAAGTAGCCCACGACCACGCGCACGGCGGCGTCGCCCGCCTCCCGGAGCGCGAGCGCGCCGGCCAGGTTGCCCGGCACCCAGTCGTAGCCGAACGCGGTGATCAACCCGCAGCCCGCTCGCGAGGCACGCGGCCCGTAGACCTCGAACACGCGCCGGATGAACGCCGGCTCGCCGGTCGAGTCGATGTAGTGCGCGCCGCGCTCGACCGCGGCCTCGGCGGCCGGGTCGCCCCAGCGCGCGAACGGCCCGACCGTCGTGACCAGCACGTCGTCGCGCTCCACGAGCTCGTGCACGCTCTCGGGCCGCTCCACGTCCGCGACCGCGATCTCGAGCCCGCCGAGCCGGTCGCCCAGCGCGCGCAGCCGCTCCACGTTCCGCGCCGCGAGCACCGGCCGCGCTCCGCGCTCCACCAGCGCCTCCGCCGTCAGCTCGCCGGTGAAGCCGGTCGCGCCGAATAGGACGATCCGTCCCGCCATGCGCCGGACCCTACCTGTGATCCACGCCCCGGCGACCTCTCGTAGACACAGCACGAGAGCCAAACGGGAGGTAGCCGCATGTCCACCATCCAGGAGTCGGTCGAGGTCGAGGTGCCGGTGCGCACCGCGTACAACCAGTGGACTCAGTTCGAGGAGTTCCCGCAGTTCATGGACGGCATCGAGGAGGTCCGCCAGCTCGACGACACCCACCTTCACTGGGTGGCGGAGATCGCCGGCGTGCGCCGCGAGTGGCAGGCCGAGGTGACCGAGCAGACGCCCGACCAGCGCATCGCCTGGCAGAGCACGAACGGCACGCAGCACGCCGGCGTGGTGACGTTCCACCACATCGAGGACGGCCGCACCCGCGTGATGCTCCAGCTCGACAGCGAGCCGGAGGGCGTGGTCGAGAAGGCCGGCGACGCGCTCGGCGTTCTCAAGCGCCAGGTCAAGGGCGACCTCGAGCGGTTCAAGAAGCTGATCGAGGCGCGCGGCTCCGAGAGCGGCGCGTGGCGCGGCGAGGTCACGCAGGACCCGGCCGCCTGATGACGATCAAGAGCCTGAACAAGGGCGACAAGGTCGAATGGGAGACCTCGCAGGGCGAGACCAGCGGAGAGGTCAAGCGCAAGCTGACCTCGCCCACGAAGGTCGGCGGCCACGAGGCGAAGGCGTCGCGGGACGACCCGCAGTACCTCGTCGAGAGCGACAGGACGGGCGCCGAGGCGGCCCACAAGCCGGACGCGCTGAAGAAGCGGTGACCCCCTCCCCCTTCCGCCTGGGCTTCGCGGTGAAGATCCTGGGCGGAGGGGGCCTGCGGACCAACGACTCGCGCCGCTGGCAGAGCGAGCCGCACCTGTCGCGCTCGATCGAGCTGCTCGACGCCGCCTTCGACCACCTGGACGCGAACGACCTGCGCGTGTTCCGCATGTCGAGCTCGACGGTCCCGTACGGCACCCACCCGGACCTGCCGCAGCTCGACTTCCGCCGCCAGATCGACGGCTGCTCCGAGGCCCTGGCGGCCCTTGGCGAGAAGGCGCGCGCGTACGGCATCCGGCTCTCGACGCACCCCGGCCAGTACAGCGTCCTGAACTCCACCACCGAGGAGATCGCCGCGAAGGCGCGGCTCGACGTGCAGCAGGACGCGCTGCTGCTCGACGCCCTCGGCGCCGGTCCGGAGGCGGTCGTCGTGATCCACGTGGGCGCCCTGGGTGGCGACCGCACGGCGGCCCTCGACCGCTTCGCCCGCTCCTACGAGCTGCTGCCCGAGGGCACGCGGCGCCGCCTCGCCGTCGAGCACGACGAGCGGCTCTTCAGCGTGGCCGACGTGCTCGAGCTGCACCGGCGGCTGGGCTGCACGGTGATCTACGACCACCACCATCACCGCTGCAACGTCGCCCCCGGCTACGAGGACCCGGCCCGCGCGATCGCGGAGGTGTGCGCGACCTGGCCGGAGGGCGTCCGCCCCAAGCTCCACCTGTCGAGCCCGCGCACCGAGCTGCGCGCCGGCGGCAAGGTGCCGCTGCTCGACCAGCACGCCGACTTCGTGACCCCGTGGGACCTGCGCGAGCTGCTCGACGCCGCCGCCCGGCCGGTCGACGTGATGATCGAGGCGAAGGCCAAGGACCTGGCCGTGGGCTGGCTGCGCAAGCAGCTCGAGCGGCTCTGGCCGGAGGACTACGCGGTGGCGGAGGAGCGCGGCAGGCGCTAGGCCGGCTCGGCCTCGGCCTCGTCGGCCCCGGCCAGCTCGGCCGCGACTGCCGCGACCTCGTCCGACGGAGCCTCGAGCGCCCACTCGTTCAGCGCCTCGAGGTCGGTTCGCTCCGCGATCCGCGCGGCGGTCTCGTCCTCGTCCTCGCTCCGCGGCTCCTGCCCGGCGGCCATCGTCTCGAGCCAGATCGTCGCCTTCTCCGGGGCGAGCGGCCGGCTCAGGTAGAAGCCCTGGGCGTAGTCGCAGCCGAGCGCGGCGAGCGTGGTGTAGGCCTCCTGGGTCTCCACGCCCTCGGCCACGACCTTCAGCCCGAGGTTGTGGCCCAGGTCGATCGTGGACTGCACGATCGTCGCGTTGCCGGCGTCCTCGCCCATCGAGATGCAGAACGACTTGTCGATCTTGATGAAGTCGACCGGCAGGTTCTGGAGGTACGCGAGCGACGAGTAGCCCGTGCCGAAGTCGTCGACCGACAGCGCCACGCCCATCTTCGACAGACGCGTGAGGATCGTCATCGCGCGGCGGTGGTCGGCCATGATCGTGCTCTCGGTGATCTCCAGCTCGAGCGAGCCCGGCGGGAGCCGCCAGCTCGTGAGCAGTCGCGCGAGGTCGTTCGGCAGGCGCAGGTCGATCAGGTTCTGCATCGAGAGGTTGACCGACACGCTCACGTCGAGCCCGCGGGTACGCCACGCGTTCGCCTGGCGCAGCGCGGAGTCGAGCAGGTACAGCGTCATCGGGCGCAGCAGGTTCGAGCGCTCGGCGAGCGGGATGAACTCGTCCGGCGACAGGAGGCCGCGCTCGGGGTGGTGCCAGCGAGCGAGCGCCTCGACGCCCTCCGCGCGGCCCGTCTTCATGTCCACCTTGGGCTGGTAGTAGAGGACCAGCTCGGTCTCGTCCATCGCGCGGCGCAGCTCGCCGATCAGCGCCAGCCGGCCCGCGTCGTGGCGGTGCTCGTGGCGCTTTGCGTCGTAGAACTCGTAGCCGGAGCGGTTCTCCTTGGCCATGTACATCGCCACGTCGGCGGCGCGCATCACGCTGTCGACCGTCCGGCCGTGCTCGGGGAAGACGGCGATGCCGACCGAGCCCTCGCACTGGAGCGCGAGCCCGCCGACGACGACCGGCTCCTCGAGCACCTTCAGCACGCGGCGGACGACGGGCACGACCGACTGGCGGTCGGCGACCTCCGGCAGCAGGATCGCGAACTCGTCGCCGCCGAGGCGCGCGACGGTCTCCGTCTCGCGCAGCACGCTGTGCAGCCGCGAGCCGATCCGCTGGAGCAGCAGGTCGCCGTTGTGGTGGCCGAGCGTGTCGTTGACGTCCTTGAAGCGATCGAGGTCCATCAGCATCACGACGCCCATGCGCTTGCGGCGCGAGTTGCTCGTGATCGTGCGCTCCACGAGGCTCGAGAACATCGTCCGGTTCGGCAGCCCGGTGAGGTCGTCGGAGAGGGCCTGCTCCTCCTTCTCGGCGGCCTGGCGGCGCAGCCGCTGCGAGGCGCCGGCGACGACGGCCATGATCGAGCCCCAGACCAGCAGCAGGCCGAGGCCGATCGCGAAGTAGAGCGTGCGGGTGTCCTCCTCCACCCGGCGCGCGACCCCCGCGTACGGCATCCACACCTCGGCGGTGCCGGTGGCTGGCGCGTCCGGGGCGGAGCGCAGCGGGACGAAGAGCTGGAGCACACGGCCGAGGCTCGCGTCGTCGGACTCGGGGTTCTTGCTGAGGTCGACGATGCGCGAGACCGAGTTGCCGAGCAGCGCGTCCTGGGCGGCCGCGGGCGGCTTGTCGTCGCCCACGTCGAGGCGGTCGTCGGCCCAGACCGTCACGCCGGTCCGGTCGCGGATCGTGAGCCTGGCGACGTCGGTGCCCGCGCGGGTGGAGGCGACCGAGCGGTCGAGCTCGAGCTGCGCCTCGGTCGTGCCCGCGTGGCGAAGGTCGAGGCGGTCGCCGACCACGCGGCGCAGCGCGAGGTCCGAAACGAGCCGCGCCTCGGCGCGCGCGTTGGCGATCGCGCGATCGCGCGCCTGCGCGCTCAGCGTCTGAGCGAGGAACACGCCCAGCAGGATCATCGGGAGCAGGCTGACCAGACCGAATTCGATCAGCCAGCGGCGCTTCTGCTTGACGTTCGCGTCCACCCTCGCGTGCTCCGCAGAATCAGTCGCCGTGTCCGCGGTGCTTCGGCTTGGCCGGCAGCGAGAACCGGGACGGCTCGGTCGACACGACGGGGTTCTCGATCTCACCGAGACGGTTGATCAGGCTCGTCCACTGCTCGGGGTCGAGCACGGCCATGGCGGCGCGGCCGGTCTTGCGGTCCTCGCCGACGGTCGGGCGGAACCCGACGTGGATGTGGTCGTCGTGGTCGCCCATCGCGACCGTGTTCTGGCCGAGGTCGAGCAGCGAGATGATCTGAGCCGGGCGCATGGTGCCCTGGAGGCGCATCAGGCGGCGCACGGCCTGGTCGGTGACCCCGCCGCGCTCCTGGTGGCCCACGATCGGGATGCCGTTGATGGCGGAGATGTCGACCGCGTTGCCCGACGAGTGGTGCGAGACGTTGCCGGAGGACGTGTAGGTGCCGTGGTCGGACTTGAGCGAGCTGACGGTCGGGCGCAGCCCGAGCTCGGCGAGGTAGGCGAGCGTGGCCAGCACGCGGCGGTCGATCTGGCCGGTCTTGACGTCGTTGCGGCCGCTCGCGTCGAGCTCGATGCGCTCGTCGCCCAGCACGCGCTGCTGGAGCAGCGGCTTCGACATCATCAGGATCTGGCCGATCGTCGCGCCGGAGCCGTCCTTCAGGACGTTCTTGCCGTTCGCGCGGTAGATCGCGGTCGACTCGAGCAGCTTCCAGCCGTCGAGGATCGGCTTCGGGTCGATCCGCGGTGCGCCCTTGCCCGCCGGGCGGATCATGAAGTTCATGTGCGCGGCCTTGTCCGGGTCCGGGCGGCCGACGCGGCCCAGCACGGTCCCGCCGATCACGCGCGCGCCGGGCTTGAGGCGGCGGAGCGTCGCGTTCTTGGAGTTGAGGCCGAGGCCCGGCGTGAAGACGTGGCCGTAGGTCTGGAAGTTGCCGCCGCTCTTCGCCTGCTGGTCGAACATCTGCTCTAGCCCGCCGGCGGCCTTCGCGTTCGGGCGCTGCGGGTGCGCGAACGTGCGCGACTTGTTGACGACCTTGGGACCGGTGGAGCGGTTGGCGGCGACGGCCTTCGAGTCGCCGTGGCCCGGGCTCTTCTTCGGGACGGGGTAGACCTCCGCGACCTTGCCGAGGCCGGCGTAGGCGTACTCGTTGCCGTAGACGTCGCGCATGACGATGTAGTTGCCGTGCTCGCGGGTGTGGCCGATCCGCGTGATCCTGCCGTCGTTCACGGCCACGACCGGAGCGCCGTGGTCGGTGAAGATCTCGATGCCGTCGCGGGCCGGGTCGTCGCCCACGACGTTGTTCGCGCGGCCGCCGGACTTCTTCAGGCGGCGGGTCGGGCGCTTCTCGTCGATCGAGTCGGCGTAGCGGGCGCGCGCGGCGACCGGGAAGCGGCCCTCGGTCAGGCCGGTGAGCGAGCCGACGACGGCGTTCGGCACGCCGGACAGGAGCTTCGCGCGCAGCAGGACGGAGTCCACGTACCAGTCGGCGTGGTTGTAGGCGAAGATCGCGCGGCGGAGGTCCTTCTCGCCGCCGCTCGCGTGGAGGTACTTGGCGGCCGCGAAGATCGCGTCGACCGGGTTGAACGGGTCCTTCTTGCCGTCCTTGTTGGCGTCGACGCCGTAGGCCTTCCAGGTGGCCGGCATGAACTGCATCCAGCCGAGCGCGCCGGCGGAGGAGATGTTCAGGTTGCGGCCGTAGTCGGTCTCGATCTCGTTGATCGCGGCGAGGACCTCCCAGCGGATGCCGTACTGGGTGCCGGCGGCCTGGTAGATCGGGAGCAGGAAGACCGGGACGCGGAACTTGCGGATCACGAAGTTGGGCACGCCCTTGGCCTCGTCCGGGCCGGGGAGCGCGTCGAAGAAGCCGGGGTTGGAGCGGGCGGGGCTGCCGTCGCGCTCGTGCAGCTTGGGCTGCGGGGCCGACCGGTGGCCGCTGCCGCCGCGGTGGGGCCGGCCGCTGCTGGAGCGGTTGCCCGGGCGGCGGCCGGAGCTCTTCTTGCCGCCCTTCTTCTTCTCGCCCTTGTCGGGCTTCGCCTCGCCCTTCTCGCGATCCTGGCCCTTGCCGTTGTCGCCGTTCGACTCGGGAGCGGGCTGGTCGTCGCCCTTGCCGCCGGCGGGCTCCTCGACCTGGGCGGGAGCGGTGGCCTGGGCGGGTGCGGTGGCCTGGGCGGGCGCGACGGGAGCCGTGGTCTGGGCGGCGGCCGCGGCCGGCTGCTGCACGCACGCGCCGGGCTCGGTGCAGAGCTCGTCGTAGGGCGGGCGGTCGAGCGGCGGGGCCTGGGTCACGATCGCCTCGACCGTGCCGTCGGCCTTCTTCAGCTTGAGCACCGCACCCTCGGCCATGCCGTCGACGTTGACGGGCGTGAGCGCCAGCGCGAGCAGGATCGAGGCGGCGGCGGCGCGGCGGCCGAGCGCGGCCGGCTGGCGGCCGCGGCGGCGGCGGGCGCGCGGGGCCTCCCAGGTGTCGGGGCGGCCGATCTCCAGCACGAGGCCGGGTGCGACCTGGACCGAGAAGCTGGTCTCCTCGTCCTCGAGCGCGGCGAGCGAGACGGCGAAGGCGGAGCGCCAGAGCCAGTCGTCGTCGGTCGCGGCCGGACGCAGCTCGTACGACTCGGGGAGCGGAGCGTGGCGGTGGATCGCCAGGCCGTCGTCGACCAGCAGCGCCGCGTCCAGGAGCGGGCGGGCGAGCTTCGAGCGGTAGCGGCCCTCGAGGCGGAGCAGGGCGAGCTCCCGCCCGGCGGGCACGTGCTCGAAACGCTCGACCGCGAGCGGCGAGAAGTCGGCTTGATGGGGGCTCGGAGGGAGGGACATGGACGACTGTTCGGTCTTTGTCGGCAACGGCTCCCGAGCCCTTAACCGGCACCCGAGGGCGGGCGCCGCGACCGCTGAATGGGCGCGCGCACGGCTACGCGCGCGCGAGCGCGCGAGCAGAGGACGGCGCACCGGCGCGCGCCGGTGCCGCCCGGCGGAGAGCCCGCCCCGAGGCCGGCAGGGTCCCTACAGTGAGCCGCTCTCCACCACCAGCGCGCCCGCGCGGCGGCGCTCGCCCGGCGCCCGCGGCAGCAGGCGGATCTCGCGGGCGAAGCTCTGGGCGGCGGCCAGGAAGACCGCCTGGCGGAGGGTCACCCTGAGCGTGGCGAGCGTGGTGCCCTGGGCCCCGGCGCCCTCCGCCCCGCCGGCGGCAGCCCCGCCGGCGTCGCCTCCGGGCCGGGCGGCGAGCAGCTCGACCCGCTCGAGCGCGAGGTAGGTGCGGCCCCTGCCCTCCGAGTGCTCGCTGGTCACGACCACGTCCACGAGCGCGCCCGGGCCTGCCTCGGCGAGCTCCTCCCCGCCCGCCACCGCCACCTGCACCGCGCGCTGGCCGGGCGCCAGCGCGGCCCCGGGCTCCTCGCCGGCGTCGCCCGGCGCCGCCAGGGCGCCCGCCGTCAGGTAGCCGCCGGCCGCGACCGGCGCGGCGAGGGTGGCGCCGATCGCGTCCTCGGGCGCGGTGAGGGCGTCGGGCGGCGCGAAGCGCTGCGGGATCCGGCGCACCGCCAGAGCCCGCGCGGCCTGCTCCTCACCGATCCGCTGGCCCTGGCGCAGGTCCGCCGCAGCCACGAGGACGGGCACCGGCGGGCCCACCTGGGCCGCGATGCCGCGCTCGCGGCGCTCGACGCGCGAGGAGGCGAGGCCGCCCGCCGCGAGCGCCAGCGCGAGGAGGACGGCGCCGCGCCGGCGCCGGGCCGGGCGCGTCATGGGGCCAGCGGCAGCTCGAGGGCGGCGGAGGCGCGATCGCCGCTGCGCGAGAGCCGCAGCGTGCCGCCGCACTGCTCGACCGCGCGAGCCGCGATGCGCAGGCCGCGGCCACGGTCGGGCCGCCGCGCCTCGGCGGCCCGGCGAAGCCACCGCCCGGAGGGCACCGCCCCCGCGGCCGGCTCCGCCCCGGCTTCGGCCCCGGGACCCGGCTCCGCCCCCGCCTCGCGCAGCCCGTTCACGATCTCCACCCGCACCCGCGCCCCCACGCGCGTCGCCTCCACCCGCACCGGGCCTGTGCCGTGCTCCACCGCGTTCGACAGGAGGTTCCCCAGCGCCTGCGCCATCCGGCCGCGGTCCGCGCGCACACGGACGGGGCCGGCGCGCCAGTCGAGCTGCACGCGCCGGCCGGCCCCGCGCGCGGCCGGCTGCCACGCCGCGGCGGCCGAGCGCGCCAGGCGGTCGAGCGCCAGCGGCTCCGCGCGCGCGGGCGCCGGCTCGCCCTGGCGCGCGGCGGCCAGGTCCTCCAGCGCGGCGCGCGCCCGCTCGAGCTCGCTCCGCAGCGACCGCCCCAGCCGGCGGCCGAGCGGGTCGCGCGCCAGACGGTCGAGCCCGAGGGCGAACGCCGTGAGCGCCCCGCGCAGCTCGTGCTCGGCGTCGCCGGCCGCGTCCAGGCGCCGCGCGCAGACCGACGCGCGGCGCTCGAGCGCCACGCAGCGGGAGCCGGCCCCGGCGGCCACGACCCAGCCCGCGAGCGCGAGCGCGCTCACGCCGCCTCCGTCAGCCGGTAGCCCACGCCGCGCACGTTCACCACGAACGGGCGCCCGTCGCGCGAGAGCTTGCGCCGCAGCCGGCACGCGTGCGTGTCCACGGTCCGGGTGGAGCCCGACGCGCGGTACCCCCAGACGTCGCGCAGCAGCTCGCCCTTGGGATGCACCCGCCCGGGATCCGAGGCGAGCGCGTAGAGCAGCCCGAACTCCTTGGCCGACAGCGGCACGGGCTCCCCGTCGAGCCGCACCGAGCGCGTGGCCGGATCGATCGTGAGCCCGCCCAGGCGCACCAGGCCGCGCAGCGGCCGGCCGCTGCTGCGCCGTAGGACCGAGCGCAGGCGCGCCAGCAGCTCGGCGTACGAGAACGGCTTGCAGACGTAGTCGTCCGCGCCGCGCACGAGGCCGCGCACGCGGTCCGCCTCGCCGGTGCGGCCGCTCAGCACGACCACCGGCGTCTGCGGGTCGATCCGCGAGGCGGCTCCGTCGGCCGCCCGAACGCGATCGAGCACGACGAGGCCATGCCCGTCGGCGAGCGAGAGGTCGAGCAGGACGACGTCGGGCCGGCGGACCTCGAGCGCGCGCAGCGCCTCGGCCACCCCGCCGGCCCCGGCGACGCGATAGCCATCGGCCGCGAGCTGGTCGCACAGGAACGTGCGCGTCGCCTCGTCGTCCTCCACCACGAGGACAGATCCTTGTGTGGGTGTCACACGTAGGTAAGGGCCGGGCGCGGCGGATCTCTCCCCTCCCCGAACGGTGGGTCGTGCCACCCGAACGTCCCGCCCGGGGTCGCACCAAGCGTCGTTGAATGCTAAAACATGATTGAGCAATGCACCATCGGCTTACCGATCACCGCGGATTCCGCCTCCTGCTGGCCGGCCAGACGCTCACGACGTTCGGCGATCTCGCGCTCGTGCTCGTGCTCGGCATCTGGGCGAAGGAGCTGACCGGCTCCACCCCGCTCGCCGGGTGCGTGTTCCTCGCGCTGCTCACACCGATGCTGCTCGCGCCGCTGATCGGCCTGCTCGTGGACCGCCTTCCGCGCCGCAAGCTGCTGATCGCGAACGACGCGGCCACCGCGGTGGCCCTCCTCCCGCTCCTGCTGGTCGACAGCCGCGGCGAGGTCTGGATCCTCTTCGCCGTCGCGGCCGCCTACGGCCTCTCCCAGCAGGTGCTCTTCGCCGCCCGCGCCGCCCTGCTCGAGACGATGCTCGAAGACGAGCAGCTCGGCCCCGCCAACGCGGCGTTCGAGATCACCCGGCAGGCCCTGCGCGTCTGCGCCCCGGCGGCCGGCGCGGCGCTGTTCTCCGCGCTCGGCGGTCCGGCCGTGGCCGTGCTCGACGTCCTCACCTTCGTCGCCTCGGCCATCCTGCTCTCCCTGCTTCGCGCCCCCGACCTGGAGCGCCGGCAGACCGACGACCAGACGCTCGCGCGCCAGCTCGGCGCCGGCCTCCGACACATCCGCTCCACGCCGGTGCTGCGCCGCCTGATCGCGGCGGCCTGCGTGGCGGTGGCCGTGCTCGGCGTCCTGCAGGTCGCGGCGATGGCGCTCGTGGACGAGGGCCTCGGGCGCCCGCCCGCGTTCCTCGGCGTGATCTTCGCGTTCGAGGGCGCCGGCTCGATCGCCGGCGGCCTCCTCGCGCCTGCCGCGCTGCGGCGCCTGGGCGAGCCGCGCCTCGCGGCCGCCGGACTCGTCGCGATGAGCGCCGGGCTCGGCCTGATGGCCATACCGAGCGTCACGCCGGTCCTGGCCGGCGCGATCGTCGCCGGGGGCGGGTTCGCGGCCTTCATGGTCGGCTACACGACCCTGCTCCAGCGCTCGACCGCGAGCGAGCTCCAGGGCCGCGTCTTCAGCGCGGCGGAGGCCACGGCCGGCATCCCCTACTGCGGCACCCTGGCGCTCACGATCGCCGGCGTCAGCCTCGTCGACTACCGGCTGCTGCTGCTGGCGAGCATGGTCCTGCTCGCGGGGGCCGGTGCATACCTCGCCCGCGGCCCCGACTCGGCACCCACCCGGGTCCGGGCCGCGATCACGGTTGCGCGCCGCGCTTCGGCGCACTAGCGCGGCGCCCACGCACGCCCGGCGGCGGCATCCCTTGGACCGGAGCCGCCGCCGCGCGCGTGCTCACGCTGCGCGATTAACGAAAGCGCCAGAACATGGTTCCCTCCTCTCACTTCGTCCTTGAAGCCATGAAGACGATCTTCTGGTGCCGCAGCTCGTCGGGAGCGGGATCGAGCCCGCCCTCGGGCGCGGCCCCGCGCACGCCGTGCACCCTGAGCCCGGCGTCCGCGCATGCGGCGAGGACGGTCGCGACCGGGTGGTGGCGCTGCACGTGGCGGCAGATGGGGAGCGGGTCCGCTCCGGGCACGACCAGCTCGATGGTCGCCGCCGCCTGACGGCCGGGCGCCATCTTCGGCTCGGCCTCGCCGCGGAAGAGGAACCGGGTACCGTCGGCCTCGAGCGACATCTCGCTGGTGAAGCCGTTCCGGTAGACGGCGAGCGAGTTGGTGTCGAAGACGACCAGGCCCCGGGGGGCGAGGGCATCCCGCATGCTGCGGAGGGCCGCCACCAGGTCCATCGTCGAGAGCAGGTAGTTCATCGAGTCGTCGACGCAGGTGACGAGGTCGAAAGCGCTTCGCCACGGGAGCGAGCGCATGTCCGCGACCGTCACGCGCGCGCGGTCGCCGGCCTTCGACTTGGCGCGCGCGGCCATGCTCGGCGAGAGGTCGCAGGCCGTCACCTCGTAGCCGCGCTCGAGCATCGGCATGAAGCTGTTGCCCGTCCCGCAGGCCACGTCGAGGAGCCGCTTTCCGGCCAGACCGCACTCGCGCGCCCACGCCTCCAGGTCGCCGAGCCACTCGTCGTACGGGTAATCGCTGGTGAACGAGTCGTAGAACGGGGCGAAGGACTCGTATGTGCCCAGCGCGTCCTGCTCCCTGCCCAGCGCGTCCTGCTCGCGAATTCCCAGCGCGTCCTGCTCGCGTGTCCTGGTCGGAGTGCCCACGCCGACAAAGACCCGCGTTGCAGTCAGGATCGTTTCAGCAAATTATCTTCGCTAAGTGCTGGAACGCACGGCTGAGGCGCATGACGTGGGACAGAGAGCTCCGCTCTGGGAGTGGGATACGGCCCGTCAGCGCTGTCTCCGGGAGGCACGCCGCATCCTCAGGGACGCCGAGGACGCCGAGGAGGCGGTGCAGGAGGCGTTCATCCGGGCCTGGCGCAGCCAGGACTCGTGCCGGACGCCGAGCACGCCGCTGCCGTGGCTGCTCCAGATCACGCGGAACGAGGCGCTGCGGCTGGCCGAGCGCCGGAAGCGGCGCCAGGCGAGCGAGGTGCCGGAGGAGGAGCCCGACCGGATCGTCTCCTCCGACAACGGGCTCGACCGCATGCTGCAGACGGTCGCGACCCAGCAGGTGCTGAGCGTCCTGAACGACGACGAGCAGGCGCTGCTGCACCTGCGCTACGTCGAGGACCTCACTCAGGGGCAGGTCGCCGCACGGCTCGGCGTGCCCGAGGGAACCGTCAAGGTGCGGCTCCATCGCGTACGCGCCAGGCTCCGCGGCGTGGCGGGCGATCTGGCGGCGTGACCCACGGAGCTTCTGCTTACGTATCCGACTGGAAGATCGGACAACGGACCGATCGGGTCTGCGCCCCTTTGAGCCCGAATTCGGCGCAAACCCAGCAGTTTCCGAGACATTCTGATTGTGAGATGGCACAACAGAACGTGCCTAAGAACCCCCTACGCGGTAGAGTCCCCCATTGGAGGAAAGCAATTGACCGTTCCAGTCGACATCACTGATCCGCGCGTCGCGAAGGCCTACGCGCATCCGCTGCGCATCCACATCCTCGGCCTGCTCGACGACCGCGTCGCCAGCCCCAGCGAGATCGCCAACGAGCTGAACGCGCCGCTCACGCACGTGAGCTACCACGTCCGCCAGCTCGCGGGCCTCGGCCTCATCAAGCTCGTCAGGACCACGCCGCGACGCGGCGCCGTCGAGCACCACTACACCTCGCACATCAAGCCGCAGATCAGGGACGACGCCTGGGGCGAGCTGCCCGACGTCGTCAAGCAGAACCTCGTCTCCGGCTGGGTCCAGCAGCTGGGCGCCCACGTCTCGGACGCGGCGACCAGCGGCGGGTTCGACCGCGACAACGCTCACATGAGCCGCAGCGCGATCGACGTCGACGAGAGGGCCTGGGTCGCGATCGCCAAGGAGCTCGTGAAGACCGTCGAGCGGGTCGACCGGATCGTGGCCGACTCGAAGACGCGGGTCAGCAAGGACCCGGAGCTCGAGACCTTCCCGGCGACGGTGGCGATGATGCTCTTCGAGGGTCCCTCGAAGAAGGCGGGCCTCCCGAAGGACGCCGGCATCCGCCGGCACAAGCGCCGCCGCGCGAAGACCGCCGCGTAGCCCGATCGCGCCAAGCCCGCCCCTTCCGGGCGGACATCGTGCAATCTCGGTTGCACGGCCCCTTGGGGAGCAGGAATCGGGGTTACGATGCCGACGCGCCGCAGCGGGGGCCCGTCGCGGTGGCCCTCCCCATGGATACGACGCGACGCGGCAACTACGAATCCGGCTCGGACTACGTACTCGAGTACGGCGAGCTGCGCTTCACCTTCAACGAGCGCGACTTCACCGAGCGGGTCGAGCAGGCGGCGGTGAAGCTCGGCTTCGTCGCGGGTCCGCTCGACCCCGCGGAGCGCGAGGATCTCGTGAACCTGGCCGTGAACGGCGAGGTGAGCGAGCCGGCGTCCTCGCTCGGCGAGCACATCAACGAGTGCTGGGGGCAGCTCGCCGGCCCGTCGGAGCGCTCGCTGGTCCACTGGCTGCGCCGGCTGGTCTTCCGCGGCGCTTGGCTCGACCAGCGCGTGAAGGAGGGTGAGCTGGAGATCGTCTTCGACGACCGCAACCACACCTTCGGCTACGCGCAGCCGGATCGCGACTACGAGGTGATCGAGCTCTCGCCCGAGCCCTCGTGGTCCGAGGTCGCGTACCGGCGCTAGGCGCCGCGCCTACTTCAGCCGGTCGGCCTGGAGCGTGCCCGACGCGGCCGCGAGGCGCGGAGCGTCGCCGCCGTCGCCCTCGAGCACGATCTGCGTGGTGGCCTGCCGCTGGGGCTCGGCCGCCAGGCCCGTCGACGCGATGACCGTGAGCGAGCCGCCCTCCTCCAGGCAGCGGGCGGCGCCGAACACGCGACGCGCGACCGCCGGCGTGAGGGCGTCGAGCGAGTCGAGGACGATCGCGGCGTGGCCGCCGGACTCGACCCGGCGCTTGGCGCGCTCGACGGCGATCTCGGCAACCTGAGCCTGCTCCTCGACCGGCCGGTCGAAGGCACCGCCGACCACGCGCAGCGACTCCTCGCGGCGCCAGTCGGTGACCTCCTCCGGCCGCACCCCGGCCAGCACGACGGTCAGGTCCACGTCGTCGAGCTTCGACAGCTCGGCCGCGACGCGGCGCAGCAGGGTGGTGATCCCCGAGCCGGGCGGTCCGCCGACGGCGACACGCGAGCCGCGGCCGAACGGCGCCGCGACCAGCTCCTCCGGCGCCGGGAGCCGCTCGCTCGCGAAGACCGGCGTGCCGTCCTCGAAGCGGCGCCGCTCCGGCGGCGGGTCGGCCGGGCCGCCGTTGATGCTCTCCACGCGCACGAGGGACGGGTAGCGCTCCGAGCGCCTGGGCGCCCGGACGGGGCCGGCGATCTCGTCACCGGGGCGCAGCTCGCAGCGGCGGATCTGGGCCGGCGAGACGTAGACGTCGTCGCGCGAGTGCGCGAACGGGTCGGGGCGCATGAAGCCGCTGCCGTTGGGGAGCACGTCGAGCACGCCGCTGCGCTCCTCGTCGCGCGGGTCGTCGCCGGCGGGCTCGCCCGGATGGGCGTCCTCGGCGAGCGGGGGCGCGTCGTCCCCGGCGTCGTCGTCGGCCTCCGAGCGCGCGCCGGACTCGGCGTCGTCGCCGCCCGAGCGCCCGCGGCCGCGCCCGCGCCCGCTGCGACCGCCGCGGCTGCGGCTCCTGGTCCTGCGGGCGGGCTCGGCGTCACCGTCGCCGTCGCCTCCGGGGCTCCGGCCGTTACCGCCGCCGCCACCGGCGCCGCCGGTCTCGCCGCCGCCCTCCTTGAGCAGCGCGTCGATCAGCTCGTCGCGGCGAAGCGTGCGGTAGCCCTCCACCCCCAGCTCGGATGCGATCGTGTGCAGGTCCGCGAGCGGGCTTCGCTCCAGCTCGGCTCGGTCGAGGATCGCCAAGGTCAGGGCCCCTTCGTGTGGTCGGGTCGGGTCATGTGCGCGGGGAGAGGATGCCACACGGCCCGGCGCAGCCCTGGATCGAGCCGCAGATCCGCCGCCACCTCGCGCTCGCCGCGCAGCGCCGCCCGCACGGCCACGTAGTCGGCCGCGGCGGCCACGTCGTGCACGCGCAGGATCGAGGCCCCCGCGTCGAGCCCGGAGCCGATCGCGGCGAGGGTGCCGCCCAGGCGCTCGTGCGGCGGGCGCGAGGTGATCGCCCCCACGAAGTCCTTGCGCGACACGGCCAGCAGCACCGGGTGGCCCAGCGCGACCACGTCGGGCAGCGCACGCAGCACGGCGACGGTCTCGGCGGGCGTCTTGGCCAGGTCGGGCCCGGGGTCGAGCACGATCCGCTCGACCCCCCGCGCCCGCGCCAGCTCCACCCTCTCGCGCAGGAACGCCACGACCTCCGCGGCCACGTCGCCGTAGCCCGGGAACGCCTTCTCCTTCGGCGGCGCGGCCGTGTGCGCGATCACGAGCGCCGCGCCGGCGGCGGCGCAGACGTCCGCCAGCCTCGAGTCGCGCAGGCCGCTCACGTCGTTGACGATCGTCGCGCCCGCGGCCACCGCCGCGCGCGCGACGGCCGGCTTCCAGGTGTCGACCGAGACCGTGATCCCCTCCCCCGCCAGGCGCTCGACCAGCGGGACCACGCGCGCGATCTCCTCGTCCTCCGGGACGGGCGCGCGGTCGGTCACGCCCGACTCGCCGCCCACGTCCACGATCCCGGCGCCCGCGTCGCGCAGCTCGAGCGCCCGGCGCACCTGCTCCTCGAGCCCGCCGACGGCGGCGCCGTCCGAGAACGACTCGGGGCTCGCGTTCACGATCCCCATGAGCACCGGTGCGCGAGGCACGCCGGGTGCCGGATCCAGCCCGGGCGCGGAGCTCACGCGGCGGCGGCGGGTGCGGCGCTCGCGTCGAGGCGCTCCGCGCGGGCCACCTCGGCCCACGCTTCCAGCTCGCGCTCGATGCGCGCGGCGTCCCAGCCGAGCTCCTCCCCCAGCGCCCCGGCGACCGCCCGCGCCGCCTCGGCGCCGGGCGCCGCCAGCGCCGGCGCGGCCAGGATCCCGAGCCGCGTGCGGCGCAGCAGCACGTCGGCGAGCGACGCCGCCTGCTCGTTGCGCACGGCGAACGGCGCCTCGGCCAGGAGGTCCGGCAGGTCCGGGACGATCCGCCGCCCCAGCTCGGGCCGCTCGGCCACGAGCGCCAGCACGTCGTGGGCGGCGTAGCCGTAGCGGTGCGCCAGCAGCGCGAGCGTCTCGTCGTCCACCCCGTCCGGCCGCGGCAGGTCGCCCGCCGGCTCGCCGAGCGGGATCTCGTGCGTGCGGCACGGAGCCTCGCGGCCCTCGCGCTCCACGATCCGGTCGACCGTCAGCTTGGCCATCCGCCGCCAGGTCGTGAGCTTGCCGCCGGTGATCGTCACGAGCCCGGACCTCGTCTCGAACAGCTCCGCGCGGCGCGAGATGTCGACCGACTTCTTCGAGTCGCCCGCCGCGATCAGCGGCCGCACGCCCGCGTAAGCGCCGGTCAGCATCGAGCGGTCGATCGAGGTGCCGAAGAACTCGTTGCACGCCTCCAGCAGGTAGTCCACGTCGCCGTCGTCGGCCGGGATGTGCTCGAGGCCGCCCTCGTAGTCGTTGTCGGTCGTTCCGATCAGCGTGCGGCCGAGCCAGGGCAGGGCGAAGATCGAGCGCCCGCCGGGAGCCGGCACGATCGCGCCGGAGAGGATCGGAAGCGTCTCGCGAGCGAGCGTGACGTGGGTGCCTCGGCTCGGCCGGATGCGCGGCACCTCGGCGGCGTCGCGCACCTCCTCGGAGCGGATCGTGTCGGCCCAGACGCCGGTCGCGTTGATCACGTTGTCGGCGCGTATCTCGAACTCGCCGCCGCCGAGCTCGTCGCGGCAGCGCACGCCGTCGGCGCGGCCGCCCTGCTCGATCAGCTCGAGCACCGAGCAGCGGTTGGCCATCACGGCTCCGTAGCGCTCGGCCTCGCCCAGCACGGTCAGGACGAGCCGCACGTCGTCGGTCTGGCAGTCGTAGAAGAGGTAGGCCGAGGTGGGCTCGCGCGCGGCCAGGGCCGGCAGCAGCCGGACCACCTCCTCGGCGTCCACGATCCGGTGGCGCTCCGGGCTCCAGTCCTCGAGCGGGGGGGCCTCGTCGCCGCGGGGGGCTTCCTCGCCGCGGCGGCGCAGGCTGGGCAGCCTGATCCGCTCGGTGGCCATCACGTCGTAGGCGCTGAGCCCGGCCCCCAGCACGCGCTCGGGGTGCTTGCCCTCGAACGACGGGATCAGCAGCGCCAGCGGGCGCACCAGGTGCGGCGCGAGGTTGACCATGATCGCGCGCTCGAGCAGCGCCTCGCGGACGAGCCCGATGTCGAAGTTCTGGAGGTAGCGCAGCCCGCCGTGCACGAGCTTCGACGAGCGGCTGGAGGTGCCGAAGGCGTAGTCCTCGCGCTCGACGAGGGCGACGCTGTACCCGCGCGAGGCGGCGTCGAGCGCCACGCCCGCGCCGGTGATCCCGCCGCCGATGACGACGACGTCGAAGCGGTCGGACCCGAACGCGGAGAGTGCGTCCTCGCGCGCGATCACGCCAGATACGTTACGTACTCGTCGACCGGCGCCCGCTCCGGCGCCTCGCGCGGCTGCCGCGGCGGGCCGAGGTGGATCAGCCCCAGCACGCGCTCGCCCTCCGGGATCCCGGCCGCGGCGCGGCCCTCGGGCGTGCGCAGGACGGCCGGGGTGCGCCAGTAGCCGGCCAGCCCGCGCGCGTGCGCGCCGAGCAGCACGACGTAGACGGCGCAGGCCGCGGCGCACAGGTCCTCCTCGTCCTGGACCGGGTCGCCGCACTGGCAGGCCGAGGCCGCCACGAGCGTGGGCGCGCGGTCGAGCTTGGTCGCCGCCTCGGGGCCGGCGGCCTCCTTCAGCGCGGCCAGCGCCCGCGGGCCCACGACCCTGAAGCGCCACGGGTTCGTGAGGTTGTGGTTGGGCGACCAGCGCGCCAGCTCGAACAGCTCGTCCAGCACATCGCGCGGCACGGGCTCCGGTCCGTACGCCTTGTGCGTCCGGCGCCCTCTGATCGCGGCCTCGAGCTCCACAGCGGACGACGCTAGCGGAGGCCGAATCCTGCGCGCGCTGCGGCGCTTTCGCACGGATAGCTCACATCGATTCTGCAACCTCCTTGTCAAGCGCCGCCACGGGAGGAGACTCGGTCACCGCAGAGCCGTGAAGACCCCTCCGCCATGCCCCAGCTACGAGCTCCCACAGAAGAGCGGCGCCACGACCTCGAGCGGCGCGCGATGGTCGATGTGACCCTCTCCCTCGCCGAGCTCGACGCCAACTGGGGCGACTACGAGCACGCGCTCCGCTACCTGGACGCCGCCGAGGAGCTCACCGGCGGCTCGATCGCCGCGCGCTGGGCCATGCGGCGGCGCCGCTGGGTCGACGCGGCCCGAGGCTTCTCCCCCTAGATCCCCTCGTCGGGGGAGACCGGTACCGCCGGCCGGGGGATGAGCCTCGCCCGGCCGGCGGCGCCACCCCTGAGCCCCTGCTACAACCCTCCCATGCGCCGACCCCTCGCCACAGCCGCCCTCGCCCTCTCAGCCCTCCTCGCCGTGCCCGCCACCGCCCAGGTGCCCGGCGACACCGTCAAGGTCGAACCCGCCACCGCCGGCAAGGGATCGCACCTCGTCGTGGACCTCCGCAGCGGCGAGGACCCGGTCGCGAAGGGCCGCGCGCCGCAGCAGGCCGTGATCGCGGCGGCGCAGGGCTTCAAGTTCGACACGCGCGCGCGGTCGGAGCGCTGCTCGGACGAGCAGGCCAAGGCCTTCAACTGCCCGGGCAACAGCAAGATCGGCTCCGGCACCGCCAACGCCACGGCGTCGAACGGCGTCATCAGCCAGGCGGTGGTCGCCGACGTGTCGATCTTCCTCGCCCCGCCCGCCAAGTCCGGTGACGCCGGCGGCGCGCACGTCCAGTTCAAGGAGCGCCAGAGCGGCGCGCAGGGATCGATCTTCGGGCGGATCGTCAAGCTCGGCTCGGGCGGGCAGTTCGGGCTCGAGGTGCGCTTCGAGGACCTCTCCTCCGCCAACGCGGCCGCCCCGGAGGGCTTCACGGTGCGCGTGGACCGGCTCCAGGTGGACGTCGGCGCCTCGCGCAAGGAGAAGGTCACGGTCTGCTGCAGGACCATCAGGAAGAACGGCAAGAAGAAGAAGGTCAAGTACAAGAAGAACGTCCGCCGCGACCTGATCCGCAACCCGCTGACCTGTGGCGGCTCGTGGCCGTACCAGGTGCGCCTGCGCTACTCGCCGACAGAGGAGAGCGTGCGCGACGGGTCGGTGGCCTGCACGAAGTAGCGGGCCCGGCCGCCGGGCGGCGGATCCCGCTCAGGCCGTGAGCGCGTGCGGCCGCGTGATCCGCGGTCGCGCGATCGACTCGGGCTCCGGCTCGTCGTGCGGCGGCGGCGCGCCGAGCAGGTGGTACGCGAGCCGCGTGGCCAGGGCCATGATCGTGATCTGCGGGTTCACGCCGATCGAGCTGGGCACGGCGCTGCCGTCGGCCACGTAGACGCCCTCGACCCCGCGCACCTTCATGTCCGGGTCGAGCACGCCGTGGGCCGGCCGCGCGTCGGCGCGCGCCGTGCCGAGCGGATGGAACGCCAGCAGCGTGAGGTGCCCCGGCTTCAGGTCGAACGAGCGCACGCGGTCGATCTCGGCCGGCGAGCGCAGCTCGCCGATGGCGTCGATCGGCGGATACACGACCCGCGCGCCGGCGACGAAGTAGAGCTCGCACAGGAGCTCGACCGCGCGCTTGAACGTGGCGGCGTCCTCGGCGTTCACGTCGTAGCGGATCTCGACCCGTCCGGCGCGCTCGCGCACGTGCCCGCGCGAGGTGTCGGAGACCATGATCCCGAACTGCGACATCCGCAGGTAGTCGAGCATCAGGTCGCGGTGGCGCTCGCCGCTGTACGGGAACGACATCGCCGCGTAGTCGGGCGGGCCGGCGGCCCCCTCGAACATGATCCCCTCGTCGGCGAACTCGTCGATGAAGTACGACTGCGGCACGCCCTTCGCCATGTCGATCTCCTCGTCCATCAGCGCGCGGACCGCGCTCGCCGGGTGGATCGAGAGGTTGCGGCCCAGCTCGCCCGACTCGAGGCCGAGGCCCTGGCGGCGCAGCAGCAGCGGCGTGGCGAGGGCGCCCGCGGCCACGATGGCCGTGTCGCACTCCACCCGCAGCGAGCCGCCGCCCGCGGTCGCGGCCTCGACCGCCGCGATCCGCCCGCCGCGCAGCTCCAGCCGCGTGGCGCGGCAGCCGGTGTAGGTCGTGGCGCCCGCGTCCCAGGCGAGGGGGACGTAGGTGAGGCCGACGTGCTGCTTCGCGCTCGTCGGGCACCCGAACGTGCAGACCCCGGAGCCGACGCAGCCGCGCACGTTGCGGTACACGAAGTCGCCGGACCAGCCGAGGCGCTCGGCGCCGCGCTCGACCACCAGGGCGTTCCGCCCCGCGTACTCGCGCGGCACCTGCACGACGTTCTGGATCCGCTCCACGCGCCGGAAGTACGGATCGAGATCGTCGGCGCCCAGCGCGTCGAGCCCGAAGCGCTCCTCCCACATCTCGAGCACCGGCCGCGGGGTGCGGAACGAAGTGCCCGAGTTCACGAGCGTGGTGCCGCCGACGGTCTTCCCGAGCGGCAGCACGATCGGCGTGTTGCCGAGCGTGACGGTCTGGCCGGCGTCGCGGTACAGCTCGACCGTCATGTCGCGCACGCGAGCGTTGAAGTCGTCGGTGGTGTGGCGCGGGCCCTCCTCCAGCATCGCGACGGTCATGCCGCCCTCGGCCAGCTCCTTGGCCACGGGCGCGCCGCCGGCACCGGTGCCGATCACGCAGGCATCCACGCGGATCGTGCGCGTGCCGGTCAGCGTGGAGCCGTCCACGACTCGGACGGTGCCGGGGTGGAAGGCGGTGGTGCCGTCGGTGTAGAGGCCGGTGCCCGTGGTGGGGCGCCTCACGGCCGCCCCTCCGCCGCGCGCAGCCGCCGCCCGCGCTCCACGTTCGCCTCGGCGTCGTAGCCGAGGCGACCCATCACCGCGCGATCGCCGTAGTAGGAGAACTGCGCGGCGCTCTCCATCAGCTTCATCAGCATCCGCACGTGGCCGTTGCGCGAGGCCTCCACGCGGCTGACCCAGTCGTCGCGGCGGTCGCGGCTGAGCCGGCGCAGGCGGCGGCCGTGCGTGGCGAGGGGCGCCAGCTCGGCGAGCAGCAGCAGCGCCCGGAGCCCGGTGCGGTTGGCGCGCGGCAGGCGGCCGAGCCAGTGGTCGAAGAACACGACGGCGTCCGTCTGGCGGACCGGCGGCAGGACCGGCTCCGGCGCGACGACGGCATCCGTGAAGCACGCGAATATCGATGCCTCGCGGCCGCTGATCGTGCGCAGCATCGGCCGGGAGCCTACCGCCGAAGCGGCGCGGAGCCGCTACGCGGCGGGCTCCCCCGCCCGCGCCCGGTGCGGCGGAGCCGCACCCCTCCGCGCGAGCTCCTCGCGAACCCGCGGCGCCACCTCGGTCCCGAGCAGCTCGATCGCGCGCAGCGCCCGCTCGTGCGGCAGGTCGCCCACGCTGATCTGGGCCATGAAGCGGTCGTGCCCGAACAGCTCGTGCTGGAAGAGGATCTTCTCCGCCACCTCCTCGGGGCTGCCGACCAGCAGCGCCCCGCGCGGGGTGCGCAGCGCGTCGAACTGCGGGCGGCCCATCGGCCTCCAGCCGCGCTCGCGGCCGATGCGGGTCATCATCCGGGCGTACGGTCCGAAGAACTCGTCCGCGGCCCGCTGCGAGGTGTCCGCCAGGTAGGTGTGCGAGTTGATGCTGACCGGCAGGCCGGCGAACCCCGCCTCCGCCGCGGCGCTGCGGTGCAGCTCCACCAGCGGGACGAAGCGCTCCGGCGCCCCGCCGATGATCGCCAGCGCCATCGGCAGGCCGCGCGTGGCGGCGCGCACGACCGACGGCGGGTTGCCGCCTACCGCCACCCAGACCGGCAGCGGATCCTGGAGCGGCCGCGGGTAGACCCCGGCGCCGTCGAGTGCGGCGCGGTGCTCGCCCGACCAGGTGACCCGCTCCGAGCGCCGCAGCTCCAGGAGCAGGTCGAGCTTCTCGGCGAACAGCTCGTCGTAGTCGTCCAGGTCGTGGCCGAACAGCGGGAACGACTCGATGAACGAGCCCCGCCCGGCCATGATCTCGGCGCGGCCGCCGGACAGGAGGTCGAGCGTGGCGAAGTCCTGGAACACGCGGACCGGATCGTCCGAGCTGAGGACCGTGACCGCGCTCGTGAGCCGGATCCGCTCGGTGCGCGCGGCCGCCGCCGCGAGCGCCACCACGGGCGCCGAGACCGCGAAGTCGGGCCGGTGATGCTCGCCCACGCCGAAGATGTCGAGCCCCACCTGCTCAGCCAGCTCGATCTCCTCGAGCAGGTTGCGCATCCGCTCGGCCGGGGCGATGCCCTCGACCTCCGCGAACGTGTAGACCCCGATCTCCATGCCGTGAAGGGTTATGGACCCCATGGGGTCCTCAAGTATTCACACGACCGCCGAAGCGGCGCCGGAAGAGCCACACCGCGACCCCCGCCGCCAGGAGGCCAGCGCCGGTCAGGCCGAGCAGCAGGCCGGCCGAGGGGCCGCCGCCCTCGCCGCGCTTCTCCCATGTGACGCCCGAGGAGGTCTGCTGCGTGCCGGGCGCGGGCGGGCCGAGCTGCTGGCCGCCCCCTCCCGCGGCGGGCGCCGCTTCTCCTCCCCCGCCGCCGTCGCCGCCCTCAGCGCCCGAGCCGGAGCCGGAGCCGCCGCCGGAGCCGTCCTCTCCGTCCGCACCGGAGCCGGAGCCATCGCGCGCGCTCTTCCCAAGCCGCTTGACCGGACGCAGCGGGAACGACTTGCCCGCCAGCGCGCGCAGGGCGTCGGCGGTCACCCACACGGGCGTCTGAGTCGAGCGGCGCGAGTAGCGCACGCTGCCGTCTGAGGACTGGAGCGAGCGGATGTAGCCGAGCGCGGTCCGGCTGCCGCGCTTGAGGACCCCCGCGCCGCGGCCCACGCCGATCACCCCCTGCACCGCCCAGGCGGTCGACTGCGTGTTCGAGTCGTAGCCGCGCAGCTGGCCGAAGCCGCCGTCGCGGTTCTGGCCGCCGCGCAGGAACGCGACCGCGCGGTCGATCCGCTTGCCGCTGCGCAGCCCGCTCGCGCCGAGCGCCTGGAGGACGCTGCCCGTGTTGTCGGTGTCGCTCGTCGCGCCGGGGGCCACGCCGAAGCCGCCGTCGCGGCCCTGCTGGCGCGCGAGCCACGTGCGCGCGCGCTTGACCGAGGACGAGCCGTTGCCCTCCCCCGCCGCCCGCATCGCGAGGATGCCGAACGCGGTCCAGGCGTTGTTGCTCGCCCACGAGCCGTTCGACCGCTGCTTGGACCTCAGCTCCGCCACCAGGTCGCGGCCCTGGAAGTTCCGGGGCGACATCGACGAGGCGCGCAGCACGAGGATCGTGCGCTCCAGCTCGCCGAGGTCGTTCAGGCTGCCGCCGCTCGACTTGATGTAGTCGATCACCGAGCGCCCGCCCTTGCCCACGTCCGCGGGATTGCGGCCCGCCGCGGCCAGGCCGAGCGCGGCCCAGCCGGTGTGGAGCTGGTTCGAGCCGCGGCCGGGCGCGCCGCCGAAGCCGCCGTCGGCGTTCTGGGCCGAGCGCAGGTACGAGGCGGCGCGGCTGGTGGGCGAGGCCTCGCCCGGGGCGGGCAGCAGCAGTCCGCCCGCGACGATCGCGGCGAGGCCGGCGGCGACGGGCGCGGGGCGCGGCCAGCGCACCTCGAACCGGCGCCGGAAGCGCTCGAGCGCGCGCACGAACGGCGGCCCGAGCAGCAGGCAGAAGACGACGTTCCCGGAGACGTGCGCGAGGTCGAACGTGAGCGACGTGCCGCTGATCGCGATCCAGGTGGCCAGGTCGTGGCTCGCGGCGAGGGTCCACATGTGCGTGTTCATCACCGCGCCGAACAGGAGGCCCGCGGCGCCGCACGCCACGGCCAGCTGGATCCGGCCGAGGTCGCGCCCGAACATGCGCGCGAGCACCGCTCCGTAGATCCCGACGAGGCCCCAGCCGGCCATCTGCCACGGCGTCCACGGGCCCTGCGAGATGAAGAAGTTCGACGCGAGCGCGGTCACGGCGCCGACCGCGAAGCCGGGCGCGGCGCCCAGCGCGTAGCCGGCGAACAGGACGACGTCGGTGGTCGGCTTGACGTTCGGGATCGCGGCGAAGGCGATCCGGCCCACGACCGCGAGCGCGGCCAGCGCCGCCACCAGCGAGACCACGCGCGCGGGCGGGCGCGAGCGCTCGAACCACGCGAAGCCCGCGGCGAGCGCGAGGCCGAGGACGAGAAAGGCGGCGAGCTGCCAGCTCACGCGACGGCCTCCCCCGAGGGGACCAGCTCCCGCTCGAGCAGCCGCGCGCCGGCGCCGGGCGTGAGCGCCGCGCCGTCGAGGATCCGGCCGACGTCGGTGGCGAAGTGCCTGCCTCCGCTCAGGACCTCCGCGGCCGGGCCGTCGGCGATCACGGTGCCCTGGCCCAGCAGCACGATCCGGTCCGCCAGCTCGGCGGCCAGCTCGGTGTCGTGGGTGGCCACGAGGATCGCCGACCCGCGCGCCGCCAGCTCCGTGAGCCGCCCGCAGAGCGCGTCCTTGCGCGAGCGGTCCATGCCGCGGGTGGGCTCGTCGAGGCACACCAGCGCCGGCTCGATCCCGCCGATCACGATCTCGAGGGCGAGCCGCTGGCGCTCGCCGCTGGACAGGTCGCGCGGGTTCGCGGCCTCGCGGCCGGTCAGGCCCGCCGCGGCGATCCCGTCGGGCCCCACCTCGCGCTCGATCCGCTCGTGCACGAGGTAGTCGCCGGGGTTCTGGAGCAGAAGGGCCACGTCGCCGCCGCGCTCGATCTTGCCGCGGGTGGGCTCGACCAGGCCCTTGAGGTGGCGCAGCAGGGTCGACTTGCCGGCGCCGTTGCGGCCCATCAGGGCCACGCGCTCGCCGCGCCGGATCGTGAGGTCGATGCCGCGCAGGATCGCCGGGCCGTCCGGGATCTCGTGCCAGAGGTTCTTCACGCGGAGAGCGCGCGCACCGTCCTGCTTGCGGGTCGGTATGCGACCCGCGGGCAGGACGGTGGGCAGCAGGCCGGCCCCGCGCAGGCGGTCGCGGGCCTCGCGCACCGTGACCGGCAGGGGCTTGAGGCCCGCTTGCGCGAAGAGCCGCGCCGCCGGGGTGGCCAGCGCCGGGCGCTCGGCGGCCGCCCAGTCGAGGAAGGCGGCCGGCTCCGAGTCGTGCGCGATCGCGCCGTCCTCCATGGCGATCACGCGGTCGGCCGCGGGGAGGCAGCGCTCCAGGCGGTGCTCGGCGAGCAGGACCGCCACGCCCCACTCCTCGTTGAGACGGCGCAGGAGCCAGACGAGCTCGTCGCCCGCCACGGGGTCGAGCTGCGAGGTCGGCTCGTCGAGCACGAGCAGCGACGGGTTGCCCGCCAGCGCGGCCGCCAGCGCCACGCGCTGCAGCTCGCCGCCGGAGAGCGTCTCCACGCGCCGGTCGAGCAGGTGTGCGATCCCGAGCGTGAGTGCCACCTCCTCCACCGCGCGCGCCACGGCCGTCGCGCCCTGGCCGGCGTGCTCGAGCGCCAGCGCCACCTCGGCCCGCACGCCGCCCATCACCACCTGGGTCTCCGGCTCCTGCAGCACGGTTCCGCAGACAGCGGCCAGCTCGCCCGGGCCGTGCTCGCGCACGTCGAGGCCGCCCACCACGAGCGATCCCTCCACCGACCCGCCGTGGAAGTGCGGCACGAGCCCGCAGGCCGCGCGCAGCAGCGTGGACTTGCCGGAGCCGGACTCGCCGGCGACGACGGTGAACGAGCCGGGCTCGAGCTCCAGGTCGATGGCGCGCAGCGACGGCCGGTCCGCCTCGGGGTAGCGGTAGGTCAGGCCATGCGCGGCCAGCACGGGCTCAGGCACGGGCCACCCCCAGCCTGGCGCGGGCACCGAGGAACGGAGCGGCGCCGAGTCCCACGAGCGCGAGGGCGAGCAGCAGCTCGGGCCCGCCGGCGGCGACCTCGACGGACGGATACGCCTCCACCCTCCCCAGCCCCGCGAGCTTGCCGGAGATCGCGGCGAGGCACAGGAGCGCGGCGGCGGCGGCGATCCGCAGGTCGTGCCGGGACCACGTGCGCCGCTCGCGCCGCGGCCGCCGCGCGCCCGCGTAGCCGCGCACCTCGAGCGACGCGGCCACGTCCACGGCGCGGTCGAGCGCGCGCGTGATCGAGGCCATCATCACCGCGCCCCGCGGCGGGTGCTCGGCGCGGCAGCAGGCGGCCTCGGAGATGCGCTGGGCGTCGCGCTGGAGCACCGGCACGAGGCGCGTGGCGAGCGAGACCGTGAGCGCCGACCGGTACGAGAAGCGGCGCAGCAGCCGGAGCACGTCGTCGGGGTCGATCGCGGCCGAGTAGAGCGCGAAGGCGGCCACCAGCACGAGGATCCGCAGCGCGCTCATCCCGCCGTACTGGACCGCCTCCAGCGTCACGTCGAGGCGGCGGCCGAGCACCTCGCCGCCGCGGAAGATCACGGTCTCGCCGCCGCGCGCGACGATCGCGTTCACACCCACGATCACGACCGCCAGCGGCAGCGCCAGCCAGGCGGCGCGGCGCAGCTCGGCGACCACGCCCGCGCCCGCCGCGGCCGCGCACACGCCGAGCAGCGCGCCGGTCAGAACCAGCGGGTTGTCGTAGAGCATCGAGGCGAGCGCGAACGAGCCGCAGAACGCGATCCCCGCGCCCGGCCGCGCCGCGTGCAGCGCGCTGGCGCCCGGCCGGAAGCTCGGCACGATCCTCATTCGCCCGGCACCGGCCCCGGCTCGTTCACCACGGGGAGGCGGACGGTCTCCTCCGGCGTCTCGGCCACGGCGTAGGCACCGTGCAGCTTGCGCTCCTCGAGCGCCCGGGCGGCGCGCCCGACGGCAGCGTCGTCCGCGCCGGTCACGACCCACACCACGCCCGACGACTCGCTCTCGGTCGCCGCCACGAGGCCCGTCCCGGGGGGCGCCGCTCGCTCCACCCCGCCGTCGGGCCGCAGCAGCTCGAGCGTGTCGCCGCGGAAGCGGGCGAACACCCCGCTCGCCCGCGGCCCGCGGTCGATCGCCGAGGCGCCGCGCACCTCGCGCAGGGTCGACCAGCGCCCGACCAGGATCCTGATCGAGTCCTCGCCCGCCGACCCCTGCAGCGCCGCCTGGCTGGCCACGACGTCCTCGCCGGTCAGCCGGCTCATCACGTCCTTGCACGACTGGCTGTCCTGGCGCTCGCACTGCACGCGCACGGGCAGCCGCTTGCCCTCCGAGCCGCTGACCATCGGCTCCGGGAAGGCGCCCACGATCGCCGGCACGCGCATGGCCGCCCGCCAGCTCCGGTAGTCCCACTGCACGCGGTCGCCGGGCGAGAGGCCGAAGTCGGCGGCGCCCTTGCTCGCCTCGATCCCGTTCACGAAGTAGAACCAGTCGTTGCGGACGGCCTTGTCGCCCTTCACGCCGTCGATCGAGTCGACGAAGTTGCCGCCGAAGCTCGTCTCCACCTCGTGGGTCTTCTCGAGGAAGCGCATCACGGTGTCGCCCTCGTTGACCGCCGCGATCTTCGCGGTGCCGCCGAGGAAGCGATGGCCGAAGTCGCGCGTGACCTCGAGCCGCGCGCCGCCGTCCAGCGACTTGCCCTCGCCGACGCCGCAGGCGCCCAGGACGCAGGCCGCGAGCAGCGCCGCCGCGACGCCGAGTGCGGGGGCCCGGCTACTCGACGTCGACCCTTTCCCCGAACGAGCGGATGTCCCCGGCGCGCTCGGCGTGCACGCGGTAGGCGCCGGCCGGCAGCGTGAGGGTGGCCTGGCCGTCTTCGCCGGTCGTGGCGGTGGCGTCGCCGGCGCGGACGGTCGCACCCGCGGCGGGCACGCTCTTGCCGCGGTCGTCGTAGGCGCGCACGGTCACGCTCACCTGTCCGGAGACGACCGTGCTGGCCTTCAGCGCGAGCGTGCCCTGGCAGTTCGCCTCGACCAGGCGGCAGTAGAACCAGGTGACGCGCTGGCCGTTCTTCAGCCGGCCGCGGCCGAAGGGGCCGCCGGGGTCGCCGGCGCCCGCCGTGGCGAGCTTGCCGCCCACCTTGTAGACCCAGCCGTCGAAGCCCTTGTTGGTGTCCTTGCCGATCGTGCGCACGAAGAGCTGCTCGGCGTCGCTCGCGCGCTTGGAGCAGCGGCCGTAGTCGCGCAGGCGCAGCGACGGCGGCTTGATGCGCACCAGCGCCGCCAGCGCGGTGGCGCTGCCGATCGCGCAGTCGCGGCCGCCCACGCGTGTGGTGACCTGCTTGGCGGTCGCGCTCTTCTGGAGGGCGGTGCCGTCGCGGAACACCACGAGCTGCTCGATCTTCGGGTAGCTCGCGGCGCCCGCCGGCGGGGCGGCGGCGGCCAGAGCCGCCACCGCCGCCGCCGCGAGCGTCGCCGCGCCGCGGCTTCGCGTCACTTGACGCGGACCTTCCACTCGTTCGAGCGGATCGCGTCGGCCCGCTCCGCCTTGAAGCGGAGGAGGCCGCGCTCCCGGATCCGGAAGTAGACCCGGCCGGCACTGCTCGAGCGCTTGCCGCCCACGGTCGCGCCCTTCACGCGCTTGCCCGTGACGCCGTCGAGCACGAACAGCGTGAACCGCTCGCCCGCGCGCGCGCCGCGCGGCCCGGTCAGGCGCAGCTTGGCCTTCCCGAACGAGTCGTAGGCGATCAGCACCTGGTCGCCCGACTCCACCTTCACCTGGCAGCCGCCGGCCTCCGTGTCCCTGAAGTTCAGCGCGGTGCCCCAGAACTGCGAGCTGGTTGCGCTGTCGGGGCCGATCGTGTTGATCAGGAAGTCCTCGAACGAGGCGTTCCAGCTCCCCTGCCAGGGGAGGTTCTCCTTCTTGGCGGCGTCGTCGAACGCGCCGGTGAGCGTCGGCGCGGGGGACGCGCTCGCGCCCCCGTTGGTGCCGTCGCAGCGGTGCGGGCCGGTGTTGTCGCCGGTGACCTCGTGCACGAACGTGTCCACGTTGCGCTCGAGGAGCGTCTTCGTCTTGCCCTCCACGCGCACGTTGACCTTGACCGCGGCCGCCGTGGCCGGGATCGCCGCGAGCACGCCGAATGCGGCCGCGACGGCGAGAGTACGGAGCTTCATCTGATTAGCCTCCCCTTCCGCGAGGGTGTTGTGGCTCTTCGGCCGGAGACGGGTCTCCTGGCTTCCGGTCCTCACCCTCGTCCGCGCCTTCCCAGGGAGCGGAGCTCCCCAGTGGCCTCGTGCGGCGGGCTATGACCGGTCACAGTGGCGGGACCGCGCCGGACTCTCACCGGACTTCCCTCGACCACCGGCCGCTTGTCGTGCGCCAGCATAGTGCCGCCGCCGCGCTCGGTCGAGCCCCCGCGCGGCTCCTATAATCGGCCGGCCTCGAGGCCGCCATCGTCTAGGGGACTAGGACGCCGCCCTCTCACGGCGGAAACCGGGGTTCGAATCCCCGTGGCGGTACTACGTCACCCCGCTTTGTAGGCGTGGGGAATTTTCCGCTGAGACTGTCGCGGCCGGCTTGGTCGGCGGACTTGCCGTCGCCATTGTCACCGGACCGCTTGCCGCTCGCACGCAACGGAGCCAGCAGATGCTTGCGGCCGGTGACGACTTCGCTACGGGCGCGCGACCATCCAGGCGATATCCGGCGATGAGCTGGGCGGCACGTTCGAACCTGCGGCCGGCTAGCTGCAGTCCCAAGGAGGACACCGGATGGATCTCCACGCTCACGCCGCCCTCAGCCTGAACAAGCGCCGCCTGCTCGCCGAGTGCGGAGCACTCGGAACTCCCTGTTGCTCGGCGCCCCAAATGATGTACGCTCACTGTGCGCCGCCGGACCTCTGATTGGGCCGAGGTTGACTCCGCCACCGCGTCCGGCCGATCGCCGCAGGGAAGGGATCCTCCCTTCCTGTCACAACTGGACTTC
>DASVVS010000111.1:0-39365 GCA_036386455.1 Thermoleophilaceae bacterium | reverse complement strand
GACTGCTCAGCCGGCGCCGACTTCCTTCGAGCACTGCGCCTTGACGAAGTAGCCCGTCAGGCAGACCGAGCGGGCGCGCCACTTGCGCTGGAACGCTTCGACGAACCGGTCGAGGGCCTTCTGCCGCTCCGACTTCGTGCTCAGGCCGGCGGTCGCGTGCTTCTCCACCTTGCGGGTGAGCAGCGACAGCTTGACCTGCCAGCGGAGGTCCTTCTCGGTCCGCTTCGTCCTCTTGAGGTAGGCGCGGTACGCGGACTCGTTGCTCCCGAACGCCTTGCGCTTCTCCTTGTTGAACTGCTTCGTCACCTCGGACTTGGAGACGGACACGCTGTGCTCCGGCGCCTCGAGCTCGATCCAGCGCGCGCTGACGAGGAACTGCATCGTCTGGTTGCGCAGCCGCGTGTGCGCCTTGGTCCCCTTCTTCGGGGTCGGCTTGCCCGTTTGCGCGACCGCCGCGCGGAACCAGTGGTCGTAGGCCTTCTTCGTGATCAGCCCGGGCGCCACGCGCGCGACGTTCCCGCTCGGCAGAGGAGCGTCGGTGCCGGCCGGCGGGCCGGGGTCCGCGACGTCATGCGCGGCCGACAGCTGAGTGGCGCCCAAGCTGGCCGCCACCGCGAGCGCAACCGCTCCTGACCGGAACCTCCTCACGCGGGCCACTCTACATCTGGCGCGTACGACCACGTCGCAATCGCGTGCGTCATCGCAGCGGCTGCCAGTCCAGGTCCTGCACGAAGGCGCCCGTGATCCGGCGCGGGTTGCCTCCGCCGGCCGGCACCCGGTAGAGGCCGCTCCCGCCGGCCTTGCCGGTGTCGCGGTGGAAGGCGATCGACTGGCCGTCCGGCGACCAGGCCGGCTCGGCCGCGCCGGCGCCTGGAGTGGTCGTGACTCGCCGCCGCCCGCGGCCGTCGGTGCCGACCGTGAAGATCTCCGACCGTGCCGAGCTGCCGTTTCCGTTGAGGGCCGCGAACGCGATCCGCCCTCCGCTCGGTGCGAACTCCGGGGCACCGACGCCGCGGCAGACCCCGTTCACCCTCGTGGCCGCAACCACCGTCCGCACGCGCGAGCCGTCGGTGCGCATCGTCTTGAGCGAGCCGCACGAGTCCTGGAACGCGATCAGCCCGCCCCGCGGTGACCACGCCGGGCGATCACCCGCGCGCAGCTTGCGGAGGCCGGTCCCGTCGGTGCGAACCCTCCAGAGGTTCCAGCCGGCCTCGTAGGTGACCTCCTCGGCCGGATCGCCGCCGGAGATCACCTCGACGAACACGATCGTCCGCCCGTCGGGCGCGAACGCGGGGCTGCGCGCGGCCATGCCCTCGGGCAGCGGGATCGCGCGGGCGCTCTTCATGCCCGCCTCGGTCACGAACAGCCGGAGGTTGCCGCCGCCGGTGCGCCGCGCGAACGCGTAGCGCTTACCGCTCGGCGCCCAGGAGGCCTCCTCGTCGCTCACGGCCTGGACGTCGGTCCGCCCGGCCGAGTCCTCGTGCGCGAGCAGCTCGTGCGGAGCCGCGCCGGAGAGCCGCTGGCCCCAGATCGACGTGGTGCCGTCCCTGTAGCCCTCCCCGGCGGTGTACGTCAAGAGCCCGTTTTTGCCGGGGAACGAGGCGGAGGCGGGTGCGGCGGCGAGAAGCGCGGTGGCGGCCGCCGCGATTGCGAGATATGTCCTGGCGCGCGAGTCCATGCCGCTGGAACATGCGCGGGCGGCGGAGGTTGCGGTGGGTGGCTAGGCCGGCTGCCAGTGCGGGTCGGCGACCCAGCGACGCAGCGTCTCCGGCGCGACGTCGGCGTCGTTCGGCCAGACGATGGTGCCGAGCTGCTCGTCGAGCTCCACGCGAGCGAAGAACGCGGGGTCGCGCAGCGGCTCGAACACGCCCTCCCACTCCCACCCGGAAGCGTCGATCTCGCCGCTGGCGCCGTCGTCGAACGCGAGCCGCAGGCGGTGGTCGCCGACGACCTCGACCTGGGTGACGTGAACGATCTCCATGGACACGATCCTACGGCAGCGGATCGATCGCCTCGAACGACGCTCCGCGACGAGCCCGCTCCCAATTCGCCTGAAGCTCGGCTGTGTGAGCTCTCGCCCAAATGCGGACGAGGCGCATCACGCGAGGCGGGAGCATCCCCGCGAGCACCTCGAGCGTGCCGATGGAGATCACCGCCTCGTAGCCGCCGTAGCTCGCGTGGAAGTGCGGCATACCGTGCTCCCGGTGATACATCGCGATCACGATTCCGTAGAACTCGCTGATGCGGGGCATCGCACCGCGGTGCCTCAGAAGGGAACGTCGTCCGCCACCGCCGCGGCGCTGAACTCGTCGAGCTCCACGACCACCGCCAGCTTCTGCTCGTGCCAGACGAACTCGAGCTCCTCCTCGGCCTCGAAGTAGTGCACCTCGTCCGGCTCCGGCAGGCCCGCCTGCTCGGCGATGCGCATGAAGTCCCGCCGCGCCGACTGGATGCGATCGATGTCCATGCCACGAGCCTCGTCGAAGCCGTGTGACGCCTCAAGACGCGCGCGTTACAAGTGTGCGTCAGGCGTGTGACTTTTCCGTGACACTCGCCGCGGCGAGCCGCCGCCCCTGCTCGTAGCCCGCCTCGATCACGCGCGCACGCGGGCGCGAGTCCATGAGGTTCGACCCCATCGCGCCGGCCGAGCCGCGGTCGGGGTTCACGACGTCCACGCGCGCGCCGCGCCGGCGCAGCGCCAGCGCCTCGGCGGCAGCCACGGTGCGCGACCACGGCACGATCGCCGCCGCCGGCGTGGCGAGCGTCGCGCGCATCGCGCCCGTGGGGTTCAGGCAGAGCACGCGGTCGCCCGCGCCCGCCTCGCAGGCGTCCATGTTCGTGAGGCTCCAGGCGCCGCCGTCCACGTACGTCCGCCCGCCGAACGCGAGCGGCCGGAACACGCCCGGGATCGCGCACGAGGCGAGCACCGCGTCGGCCACGGAGACCTCCGGCGCCCCGGGGGCGCCGAACACCACGCGCCGGCCGCTCTCGAGCTCGACGGCCGTGACCCGCAGCCGCCCGTCCCAGCGCACGCCGAGCCGTTCCATCTCCTTGCCGAGCTGGCCAAGCGAAGTGCGCCCGCGCGGCACCCGCGCCAGCGCGGTGCGCCGCAGAAGCGCTCCGCCCGCCACCGTGGAGCTCAGCGCGACGGAGGCGAGCGGCGCCATCACGCCGCCACCGGCCCCGACGGCGGTCGCGAGCCCGCGCCGCACCAGCGATTCCGCCGGCGACCCCGCGAAGCCCTCCGGTTTCGGCGGCTGCTCCGGCAGCCGCCCGAGCCGATCCGAGGGCCGGACCCCGCCGGCCAGCGCCGCGGCCACGATCGAGCCGGCCGACGTGCCCACGAACCCGCGGCACGAGCGCGCGTCGAAATCGGGGTCGGCGGCCTCGATCCCCGCGAGCACCGCGCTCATCCACGCCTCGCCGAGGATGCCCCCGGCGCCGAGCACCAGCACGTCGGGGGGCGACCAGGTCACCCGGCCGAGGGTACGACTACGGGCCGGTCCAGCCGCGCGAGTAGCACGGCTTCGCGCCACACACGTCGATCACGTGCCCGCCGATCCTCAGGAACGCGGACTTCTGCTGCCTCGCGGTCACGGTGTTGCGGGGGTCGCCGTGCGGGTCGCGGCCCTGGGAGGGCGGCACGTTCTCGTTCGGCGGCGGTGCGGTGCCATCGGCCCCGCCGTTGCGGATGGGCCCGATGTCCCACAGCACGATCGCGCTCCCGTCGAACGGGTACGAGCCGATCTTCGGCGCCCCGTACATCGGATCGCCGCGATCGAGGTCGCGGCCCGGGTCGGCCCACGGGAAGCGCGCGGAGGCCCCGATCGTCCGCGCCTCGCTCTCGGCCGTGAGCTGCGCCACCTGGTGGTCGCCGAGCGCGACGTGCAGCAGCACCTTGTGCGCCGGCGTCCCCGCCGGCGGATCGGTCGTGATGTGGTTCGCCCAGCCGTTCGCCTCGCCGCGGTCCCACAGCATCTGCATCAGCCCCATGATCAGCTGCCGCTGAAGGTGGCTCGGGTAGGCCTGGTAGAGCGGGTAGGCGTACTCCGGCAGGAAGCTCTCGGGATCGGTCGGATCCGGCTGCGGAGCCTCGCCCGTGCCGAAGTCGACGCTGCGCTGGAGCAGCGTGCTGTACGCCATCCCGGGAACGCCGAGCACGCCGCGGTCGCCGTCGACCATCACCGACATCAGCGCGCCGCCGATGATCCCGCCCTGCGAGTTGCCGTCGTAGAAGAGCCGGCTCGTGTCGAGCACGCCGGCCCCGCCCGCGCCGATCTTGAACGCCGGATCGGCGTTGAACCCGCCGCCGGCGTGCACCATCAGCCGCCCGAGGTAGAGGAAGTTGAGCATCCCCTGCTGCACGCGGTCGGGCAGCTCGTTGAAGCGCGAGAGGTCGGTCTCGAGCGTGACCGCGTTCGGCACGTCGCAGTCCGGGGGCGTCGGCTGGTTGCCCGCCGCCACGGCGTCGATGATGTTCTGCACGTCGTCCGGGCTGGTGGGCGTGTCGGTGCACGCCATGCCGATCCAGTCGGTCGCGCAGAAGACCATGTTGTGCTCGTTCGCCATCGAGCGCACGTTGCCGGCGTTCACCTCGCCCCGGCTGCCGAACAGCCCGTGTCCGTACAGCGACGGGCGCGCGGGCGCACCGTTTCGCGCCGAGCGCGGGATGTTGCACGTGAAGCGCGCCTCCATGGTGTTCCCCGGGATCCGCAGGGGCGGCCCGTTGGTCTTGGACGGGTCGTAGACGAAGCCGGACCCGGCCGGGCACCCCGGCAGCCGCAGGTAGCACGGCACCGTGTACGTGCCCTCGACCCGCCGCGCGATCTGGTCGTCGGGGTCGTCGACGATCTTCGTGATCTTGTACGCGGGCGCACGGGAGGACGCCGGCACCTTCATGTCGGAGAGGTTCGTGTCGCCCAGCTCCGCGAACGCGGCGTCGCGGATCGACAGCATCCGCTCGGTCAGGTTCCGCTCGCTCGCGACGGTGAAGTCCCACACGCGGTACAGGTCGTCGCGCGCGATCCCCGCCTCGGCGAGCGTCTGGAACATCCCCTCGAAGTTCTTGCGGCGAGCCTCGACCGCGGCGTTGGTGGTCGGGATCCCGTCGCGGTAGATCCGGAACGCCTGGTTCGCCCCGATCGTCTGCCCCGCGGCGTCCTTGAGGTTGCGCAGGGCGACCACGTAGCGGCGGCCGTCCACGAAGTTCTTGCTCGGCCGGATGACCAGCGTGCGCTCGGCGGCGTTCTCGGGATTGGCGTCGATCTCCGCCCACACCATGTGCCGCGCGCGCGTGACCGTGTCGATCACCACGACCGGCTGCGTCGGCCGGAACGCGTCGGCCATGTCGTCGACGGGGACGATCTTGCTGCGGCTGAACGCCTGCGGCGTGTCGAGCCCGGGCACCTTCGTCACGAGCGGCCCGCCGGGGCTCCAGCCGTCGCTGCGGTTCTGCTCGGCCGGGTCGAGCGGCTTGCCCGCGGTGTTGCGCGGCGTCGAGAGGATGTTCATGTTGACGCGGCGCTTGGTGTCGGTGGTCGAGTCGGCGGTGGTGAAGTGGTCGTTCGGGAACGGGAAGAGGCAGTCGGCCTCGTCGAGCCAGTCGCAGCGGTCGGCGTTCGCCGGGTTGTAGGTGATCGGCTCCCGGGTCCCGCCGGTGCCGCCACCGCCCGAGCCGCCGCCGGACCCGCCACCCGAACCGCCGCCGCCGGAGCCCCCGCCACCCGAGCCGCCGCCGGACCCGCCACCGCCCGAGCCCGCGCCGCCGCCCGCGGCGCTCCGGCACGAGGCGGCGTCGCGGCGCAGCTTCTTGTACGTCCTGGCCGGCTTGCCGATCGGCGCGCCCGCCCGCCCGTCGATGCGAACGGCGTGCACCACGACCCGCCCGCCGATGCAGCCCTTCATCACGCTGCGCCCGGCCTTGTTGAGCCGCAGCGTGAGCTTGCGCCGCTGGCCCTTCTTCAGCTGGACCTCGGCGATCCGCGTGATCACCTGGATCGGCGCCTTGCGCGCGTACGGCCGGAACGACGCGAACACGCGCACGTAGCCGCTCTTGCGCGTCGTGGTCATCGCCTTGACGCTCGAGCGCTTCAGGATCGTGCGCTGACTGCCGGTCTCGGCGTCGCCGCGCGCGACCGGCTTGGTCTTCGCGGACGCGCCGGCCGGCACGATCAGCACGACGATCGCGACCAGCAGCGCAAGAACCCCCCGTCCCACGCCGCAGAGCGTAGCCGCTAGCGTGCGCTCTGTGGAGCACTCCGATGAAGCCCTGCGGCGGCGCGAGTTCCTCCAGCGCACGGCGATGGCGGCCGGACTGGCGGCGAGCCTCGGCACCGTGCTCGATCCCGACGTGATCGTGGCCGAGGCCGCGCGCAACCAGCGCCGGAGGAAGCTGCCGTCCCCGCGCAACATGCCGGTCGACACGTTCGTCGTCCTGATGATGGAGAACCGCTCGTTCGACCACTACCTGGGCTGGCTGCCGAACGCGGACGGGCGCCAGGCCGGGCTCACGTACACCGACGAGGAGGGCCATACGGCGTCGACGCGCCGCTTCGCGCCCGACTTCCAGGGCTGCGACCACCCCGACCCGAGCCACAGCTGGACCGGCGGCCGCCAGCAGTTCAACGGCGGTCGCATGGACGGGTTCCTGCGCGGCCGCAACGACGAGTTCGCGCTCTCCTACTACGCGAAGGAGGACCTCGGGTTCATCTCGCACGCGGCCGCGGCGTCGACCGCCTACGACCGCTTCTTCTGCTCGCTGCTCGGGCCGACCTTCCCGAACCGCTACTACATGCACGCGGCGCAGTCCTACGGGCGCAAGGACAACGAGCTGCCGGTCGACGAGCGCGGCCTGCCCGACACCACGATCTTCGCGTCCATGCTCGCGAAGGGCCTGACCGCGCGCTACTACTTCAACGACCTCCCGGCCGCCGGTCTCTGGGGAGTCCCGGGGCTGCAGCGCTCGGCGCGCGTGGAGGAGTACTACGCGCGCGCGGCGAGCGGCACGCTGCCGAACCTGTGCTTCGTCGATCCCGTCTTCGGCGGCGAGGGCCCGGCCAGCGTCGGCGGCGTGCGCGGCGACGAGCACCCGCACGGCGACGTCCGCGCCGGGCAGGCGTTCATGGCCGACATCGCGCACGCGTTCATGGAGTCGCCCCAGTGGGAGCGCGGCGCGCTGTTCATCGTCTACGACGAGTGGGGCGGCTTCTTCGACCACGTGCGCCCGCCGCGCGTGCCCGACGACCGCAACAGCCGCGACCTGAACGAGGACTTCGGCCGGATGGGCATGCGAATCCCGGCGGTCGCCCTGTCGCCGTACGCCCGCCGGGGGCACGTGGACCACGGCACCTACGGCTTCGAGTCGATCCTGAAGATGATCGAGTACAGGTTCGACCTGGCGCCGCTCACCCGCCGCGACCGCTACGCGTCGAACATCGCGCGCTCGTTCGACTGGGACACGAAGCCGCGGCTCGAGCCGCCGGATCTTCCGCAGCCGGCGCAGATCGCGTCGCAGCCGTGCCCGGGCGAGGGCCCCGCCGGCGCTCGCTCGTTCCCGGACCACGACCTCGTGAAGCTGCACACCTCCGGGTTCCTCGACCGGCTCGGCTTCGACTACCGCCCGGCGAGCGCCTCCACGACCTTCCGGCTCCCCGATTCCTTCGAACGCGCATACTTCGCGGCTGCATGAGGACTCGCGTGGCGACAACCGTGGCCGTACTCGCGCTCGCCGCCGCCGCCGCTGCCGGCGCGGCCAGCATCGGCGGCACGAGCAAGGCGGACCGGATCGCCGGAACCAACTCGGCGGACCGGATCGTGGGCCGCGGGGGGAACGACAAGATCGACGGCCGGCGCGGGCCCGACAAGGTGTTCGGGAACGCCGGCGACGACCGGCTCTCGGGCAGCGAGGGCAACGACCAGCTCCTCGGCGGCACGGGCCTCGACACGCTGCTCGGCGGCAACGACGACGACCGGCTGCGCGGCGAGGACGGCGACGACAAGCTCGTGGGCGGCCTGCGCGACGACGAGCTCCTCGGCGGCGCGGGCGCCGATCGCCTCACCGGCGGGCCGGGCGTGGATCTGCTCCAGGGCGGCGACGGCAACGACAAGCTCAACGGCGGCGAGAACGAGGACGACTTCGAGGGCGGCCCGGGCGACGACTCGATCCAGGCGCGGGACAGCAACGAGGACACGATCGACTGCGGTGACGGCAACGACACCGTGACGGTCGACGACGCCGAGGACGGCGTCTTCGACTGCGAGACGGTCGTCCTGCCCTAGCTGCCGCTGGACGACGACCGGTCCTCGCCTTCCGGCTCGCCCGCTGCGACGACTGCGGCACGCGCGCGTGGGAGTGCCGGAGTCAGCGAACCCGGATGCGCGGCGTGAGCGCTCCGAACTCCCCGCCCTCGCACGGCATGAACTCGATGCGGTGAGCAATGACCGAGTGGTACGCCACCGCTGTCTCGGCGGTGTAGTCGACGTCAACATCCAGCTTCCCGATCACCAAGATCGGGCGACCCGCCCAAAGCGCCTCCAACTCGCCCTCGTCAACCACGGACGGCGGGAGCTTCAAGACCACCGGCACCACGCCCGGATCGTCATCTCCTTCCCGGTGGACGTCCAAGACCACGCTCGTCCACGCCACGGGAAGCGATCTGGCTAGCTGCCGCTGTTCCCGAGCTAGTTCGCCGCTCAGGCAGACGATGTTCAAGTGCGCCTTGCGCCGCAGAACCACATGCTCGGCAGTGTGGCCGATCAAGATCGCCGATCTTTGGAGAACCGTCGTTCACTACGGCATCGATATCGGTTCGTGCGAGTGGAGCGTTCGAGCACGAGTCGCCGCGCTCGATTGCACCTTCCGTCCTAACGCAGCTTCCAGAACATGTAGGGCACCCCCTTCGTATTGCTAAATAAGGATTGAGCAATACGTTACCCGAAGCGCGTTGCAAATATCAAGTGTTTGGGCGTCCGCAGGCTGAGTTTCCCCGCAGGAACGCAGTCGCGGCGATTCGCTAAATGTGGTTAGAGTGCGGCGCGTGAATTGCGCACACGGACCATGACGCAACTGGTCGACATCACGGATCCAGCCCTCGCGAAGGCCTTCGCCCACCCTCTTCGCATCGAGATCCTCGGACTACTCGAGAACCGGGTCGCGAGCCCTGTCCAACTTGCCGCTGAACTCGGCAGCCCGCTTTCTCTGACTAGCTATCACGTCCGGCAGCTCAGGCATCTCGGCCTCGTCAAGCTCGTAAAGCGGCGCCAGCAGCGCGGAGCCGTCGTCCATTACTACACGGCGACCGTCAGGCCGAGGATCTCCGATAAGACCTGGAGCGCGATTCCGAGCTTCGTCAAGCGCGCGCTAGTCGGCGGGAGAATCGCTCAGGTCGGCGCTGAGGCCGCCGCCGCAGCCGAGCACGGTGGATTTGATCGCGAGTGGGTGCACATCAGCAGCTCACGTCTACGACTGCGCCTGTCGGCGCGCGCGTGGGAGGCAGTCGCTCGCGAACTCGAGAGCACGCTGGAGCGGATCGAAGCAATAGGCGTTGCAGAGCAGGAGGCTCTTGCGGACGATCCCAAAGCCGAATGGATCGAAGCCAGTGTGGCGCTGATGTTCTTCGAAACGCCTCCGCCTGACTCGTTCACCCTCGACCCCGGTGGGCACGCCTTGGAACCCGAGGAGCTCGAGGGTCACGTGTCGGGCTAGCTAGGTATCGCGGCGGTACCTAGCTGCGCAGCGCCCGGAAGCCGGCCTGCAGCAGCCGCTTCGACTGGTCGCGCGTGTTCGGCGAGTTGAGGACGATCGACGCGAGGGTGCGGTCGCCGCGGCGCACGACCGCGATCAGGCAGTGCCCGGCGCGCTCGGTGTAGCCGGTCTTGAGGCCGATGGTGCCGGGATAGCCCTCGCGCAGCAGCGGGTTGGTGGTGTGCACGTCGAGCCGGCGCCCCTTGATCGGGAACGGCACGTTCACCCGCTCGCGCCTGACGATCCGCGCGATGCGCGGCTGCTCGATCGCGAGGCGCGTGAGCGCCGCCAGGTCGGCGGCGCAGGAGACGTTGCCGGCCCGCAGCCCGTAGGAGTCGACGAAGTGCGTGCAGCCCAGCTCGAGCTGGCGGGCGCGGCGGCTGGCGAGCCGCGCGAAGCGGCGGTCGGAGCCGGCCACCGCCTCCGCGAGCGCCACGGCGGCGTCGTTCCCGGACGGCAGCAGCATCCCCGCCAGCAGAGCCTCGACCGGCACCTTCTTCCCGCGTGGCAGCACGCCGACGCCCGACCCGCGGAACTTCGTGGCCGCCTTGCTGATGCGCGTCGTCGCGCGCGGGCCTATCCGGTCGACGACGATCAGCGCCGTCATCACCTTCGTGAGGCTCGCGATGGGCATCGGCGTGAGCGGCTTGCGCGACCAGAGCACCTCGCCCGAGTCGACGTCGAGCAGGAGGCCGGCGCGGGGCGGCTTCTTGAACCGCAGGTGCACGCGCTGCTCGTCGCCGAGCTGGATTCCGGGAGGCGCCTGCGGCCCGGCGTCCTCGCGGTCGGCGCCCGTGGGCGCGGGCTTCGAGCGCCCCTGCGCGACGGCCTCCGGGTGCGAGCCGCCGCCATCGTCCCCGCCGCCGGCCATCAGCCCGGCGGCGCCGGCGGCCAGCGCGATCGCCACCAGAGCCAGGACGAGCGCGAAGAAGCGCCGGTTGCCGCGCCGGCGCTTCATCGTGCCCCCCTGGAGGGGGCTATTCATCGGACGGGGCGGTGAGCGCGCCGAGGACGCCGAAGCCGAGCACGGCCAGCAGCAGGATCGAGACCACCACGAGGATCGTCACGCCGTCGGTGATCGCCACCCGCACCGTCAGGAAGCCGAGCAGCCCGATGAAGGCGAGCGAGGCGATCAGCGCGGCGGTGCGGGCCATCAGTACACCGGGAGCCGCGGCTCCACGTAGTCGTCCTTCTGTCTCGTGGCGAACAGCTTGATCAGCGCCAATCCGAACACGAATCCGCCGATGTGGGCCCAGTAGGCCACGCCGCCGCCCTCCAGCCCGGCCTGGGACGACGCGCTGAAGACCTGCAGGATCGCCCAGCCGAACAGCACGAGCCAGGCCGGCAGCTCGATCACGGTGATGAAGACGATCAGCAGGACCAGCGTGACCACGCGCGCACGTGGATAGAGGAGGGCATAGGCGCCCAGCACCGCCGCCACGGCGCCGCTTGCACCGAGGGTCGGGATCTCCGAGCTCGTGCCGGCGGCCACCTGTGCGGCCGTGGCCGCGAGTCCTCCCAGCAGATAGAAAAGCACGAACTTCACGGGCCCCATCGAGTCCTCGACGTTGTTCCCGAAGATCCACAGGAACAGCATGTTGCCCGCGATGTGCAGGAAGCCGCCGTGCATGAACATCGATGTGAGCAGCGTGAGCCACGCGGGAGCCTGCTCCTCGGGACCGAGGCCGGACGCCGCGAAGGCCTCCTTGTCAACGCACTCCACCGGCTGCTGCGGATCGTCCGGATCGCGCGAGCCGCACTGCTTGTCCGGGTCGGTGAGTTCGGCCGGGATCTCCGCGTACTCGATCGTGTTCGCCGTGTCGACCGCGAAGCCGCCGCCGTCCCAGTGCGCCTGCTGGAACCCGAAGAACATCGCGATGTTGATCACGATGATCACCACCGTCACGACCGGGAACCGGCTCGTCGGGATGTTGTCCTTCAGGGGCAGCACCGCGGGCGGCCCAGGTTAGGGAACGTCGAGCGCTTCCAGGTCCGTCGAGAAGTAGAGGCCGGGCTGCGGGCCCCCCTCGATCGAGTAGACGCGCCGGCCGTGGGCCACGCCGCCGAGGCCGTGACGCGGCGTGCGCATGTCGGGCAGCGGCGACCAGGTGCGGGTGGCCGTGTCGAAGCGCTCGGCCTGGCGGATGATCCCTCCCGGCTCCTCGCCGCCGAAGACGATCACGTCGCCGGCCACGACCGCCGCCGCGATGCCGCCGCGCGGCTTGGCCATGTCGGGCAGCCGCTCCCAGGTGCCCGTGGCGGTGTCGAAGCGCTCCACGGTGGCGAAGTTGCCCTCGCCGGCGGCGCGGCCCGCGAGGGCGTACACGTGGCGCCCGCTCGCGGCCGCGGCGAGGTGCTCGCGAGCGACCGCCATGTCCGGCCCCGCGGTCCAGCGGTTGCGGCGCAGGTCGTAGACCTCGAGCGTGGCGAGCGGCTTCCCGGCGCGGGCGCCGCCCACGGCGTAGAGGCGGTCGCCCACGACCGCCGCCGCGAGCGCGGCGCGCGCCGACGGCGGCTTGGCCATGCGCTTCCAGCGTCCCGTCGCGGGGTCGTAGCGCAGCAGCAGCCGCTGCTCCCGGGAGAGCCCCTCCGGGTCGGCGTAGCCGCCGATCACGTAGAGACGGCCGCCCCACGCGACCGCCGCGGCGTGGTTCAGGGCGACCGGCATCGACTTCACGCGAGCCCAGCGGCGGCTCGCGATGCTGTAGCGCTCCACGGCGGCGGTCGTCTTCGCGGTGCTCTGCTCGAAGCCGCCGACCACGTAGATCGAGCGGCCGATGCGCGCGGCGCCGGCACGGCGGCGCGGCCGGCCGCTCACCGCGCGGCGGCCTGTGCCAGGGTCTGCTCGGCGTGGTAGCTCGAGCGCACGAGCGGCCCGGCCGCGACGGACTCGAAGCCCATCGCGTACGCCTCGCGCTCGAGCTCGGCGAACTCGTCCGGATGCCAGTAGCGCACCACCGGCAGGTGGTCCTTCGTCGGCCGCAGGTACTGCCCGACGGTGAGCACCTGCACGCCGTGCTCGCGCAGCACGCCGAAGGTCTCGAGCAGCTCGTCCTTCGTCTCGCCCAGCCCGGTCATGAGGCCCGACTTCGTGACCACCCCGTCGCCGCCCATCTCCTTCGCGTTGGCCAGCACGCGGCACGAGCGCAGGAAGCTCGAGCCGCGGCGCGCGAGCGGGTAGAGCCGCGGCACCGTCTCGACGTTGTGGTTGAAGACGTCGGGGCGCTCGGCGATCACGCGCGCCAGCGGCATCTCCTCGCCGCGGAAGTCCGGCGTGAGCACCTCGACCTTGCAGCCGGGGGCGAAGCGGCGGATCGAGCGGATCACGCCCACGAAGGCGATCGAGCCGAGATCGGGCAGGTCGTCGCGGTCGACGCTCGTGATCACCGCGTGTCTCAGGCCCATCCGCTTGACGGACTGGGCCACGCGCAGCGGCTCGAGCGGGTCGGGCGCGTCGGGCCGCCCGGTGCGCACGTTGCAGAAGCCGCAGCGGCGGGTGCAGGTGTCGCCGAGGATCATGAAGGTGGCGGTGCCGGCGTCCCAGCAGTCGCCGATGTTCGGGCAGGCCGCCTCCTCGCAGACGGTGTTGAGCTTCTGCCCGTCGATCATCCCCTTCAGCTCCATGAACTTCGGGCCGCCGGGTGCGCGCACCTTGAACCAGGGCGGCTTGCGCTCGCGGAACGGGCGGACCTCGCCCATGTCGAGCACGCGCGCGCCGCCGGGGTTCGAGCGCGCGCGGGTGCTGCGGCGGGCCGGCTGCTCGACGCTCACGCGGTGACCTCGTGCGTGCTCACGCCGGCACCGCTTCCCGCGGCTGCGCCGCGGCCAGCAGGCGATCCGCCGTCACGATCCGCTGGCGCAGCCCGAAGGCCTCGGCGAACCGCCACGCCATCCGCTTGCGGAAGCAGCTCATCCCATCCGTGCGCCCGGTCTCGGCGAGCAGCGACGTCATCCGCACGCCGTCGATGCCGCACGGCACGATCCACTCGAACGGCTGCAGGTCGCAGTCCACGTTCACCGCGAAGCCGTGCATCGTGACCCCGCGCGCCACGTGCACGCCGATCGACCCGATCTTGCGCTCGCCGACCCAGATGCCGGTCAGCCCCTCGCGCACGCCGGCCTCCACGCCCTCGTCGGCCAGCGCGGCGATCACCGCCTTCTCCATCGTGCGCACGTAGGCGATCACGTCGCCGATGCCCATGATCGGGTAGCCCACGAGCTGGCCCGGGCCGTGGTAGGTCACGCGGCCGCCGCGGGTCGTCTCGGCCACCTCGATGCCCTGCGAGCGGTACCAGCCGTCGCCCATCGGCAGGTCGGCGCGCTCGGTGCGGCGGCCCTTCGTGTAGACGGGGTCGTGCTCGAGCAGCAGCAGCGAGTCGGGGATCGCCTCCTCCTGGCGGGCCGCGCGGATCCGGCCCTGGAGCGCGACCGCCTCGGCATAGGGCACGCGGCCCATGTTCGCCACCCAGAGCTCGGGACGGTCGGTCACGCTTTCAATGGTACGGCTCGGCGAAGCCCCCCTCTACGCTCGCCCTGTGTCCGCCGAGGAGCGTTTCTGGACGCGCCGCCTGCGCTGGCGGCTGCTGGGCCAGTGGCGCTGGCCGGCGTTCCTGATCGCGTCGCTGGTCGACGCGGTCCTGCTGCATGAGCTCTCGCCCGGGCGCGAGCAGATCCCGTTCCCGGTCGCTCTGATCTACTCGAGCTTCGGCAACTTCTTCCTGATCGTGGCGGCCGACGTGCTGGCCCGCTACGCCCAGCGCAAGCGCGCCGAGCGCGGGATCGAGGACCCGCACCTCGAGGTGCAGGTGGACCGCGGGGCGGTGATCGCGCTGGCCGTGGGCGTGGTCGGCGTGCTGGCGTGGGGGCTCGCCACGCAGGAGTCGCGCGTGCTGGAGACCGAGGCGCTCGAGCAGAACGCCGACGCGGTCGAGGCGTATGTGCTCGCGCACGGCGGCGACGAGTACCGCCGCAACCTCGGCACTGCCAACACCGCGCGGCTGAAGGAGGACTACTTCCGGACGTGCGTCGCCGACGACGAGCGCGAGCGCTTCCTGTGCCTGTTCGTCGACACGAGCGTGGATCCACCGAAGGTGGTCCGCGACCCGACCACGCTCCCGAACGAGCAGGTCACCGGCCGCGGCGACGGCTAGCCCCGGCCGCGGACCCGCTAGCCCTCGGCCTTCAGCGCCTCCACGTCGAGCGGCTCGACCCCGCGCTCGCGCATGCCGCGCTCGACCTCGCTGACGAAGGTCTCCACCACGAACACGCGCGCGTACTTCTTCGAGTCGCCCGGGACGATGTGCCAGGGGCCGGCCGAGTGGTCGGTGCGCTCGAACATCTCCTCGATCGCCTCCTCGTAGGCCGGGCGCTTCTCGCGGTTGCGCCAGTCCTCGTCGGTCAGCTTCCAGCGCTTGAGCGGGTCCTTCTCGCGCCGCTCGAAGCGCTTGAGCTGCTCCTCCTCGGAGACGTGCAGCCAGAACTTCATGAGGATCATGCCCTCGGCCGCGAGCGTGCGCTCGAACGCGACGATCTCCTCGTACGCGCGCCGCCACTGCTCCTCGCTGGCGAAGCCCTCGACCCGCTCCACCAGCACGCGCCCGTACCAGGAGCGGTCGAAGATGGCCACCCCGCCCCAGCCGGGCAGCTTGGGCCAGAAGCGCCACAGGAAGTGGTGGCGCTTCTCGTCGTGGTCCGGCGCCGCGAAGGCGGACACGCGCACGTGCCGGTGGTCGAGCTCCTCCACGAGCCGCTTGATCGCGCCGCCCTTGCCGGAGGCGTCCCAGCCCTCGAAGACGCCGCACACCGGCGGCCCGATCTTCCCCTCGCCGATGAAGCCCGCGAGCTGCAGCCGCAGCAGCGTGAGCCGGTCCTGCGCGGCCTTCAACCGCTGCTCGTACTCGTCCTTGTCGAGCTTGGCGGAGAGGTCGACGTGCTCGAGGCGGCCCACGCCCGCATCCTCGCACGCGAGGGGCTACCTGGCATCGCTCGCTGCGTCAAGCCCTTGGCCTTGACGAGTTGAAGTAAAGGTCCAGGCCTTGATAGGTCAAGGGCAGACACTTGATCCGCAGGCGTGACTTCCGCTATCAGGCCTTGACACGAACTGACAGATGTCAAGTGAACAAACTTGACTCGAACGGGTCAAGCCTTTAACCTTGACGAAGTGTTCGTCCTCACCATGGACCAGCGCGGAAGCCGAGACGTGGAGGACCGCGTCGCGGACTGGCTGGCGTCGTTGAACGATTCCTTCTCGGCCGGACTGCGCCTTCCTTTTGCGCGCACGGCCGGCGACGAGATGCAGGCGGTAGTCCAGAATCCAGAAACGCTCCTGGAGGTGGTGCTGCGCGCGACTCGTCGCGACGAGTGGTGGGTCGGTGTCGGCCTAGGCACGATCGAGCGGCCGCTCGGAGAGACGACCCGCGATAGCCGCGGCGCCGCCTTCGTCAGCGCGCGTGCCGCAGTCGAGGCTGCGAAGCGCCAGCCGTGGGGCTGTGCCGTCCGGGGCGATCCGGACGAGTTGGCGGCGAGCCTTGAGGCTTGTCTGGCAATGCTGATTTTCATCCGGCGGACACGAACCGACCGCGGCTGGGAGACGGCTGACCTCGCCGCGACGGGACTCCCCGGCACCGAGATCGCTCGCCGCCTTGAGATCTCGAAGCAGGCGGTGAGCCAGCGGCTGCGCGCGGCCGGTTTTCCCGAAGAACGGAGGGGGCGAACTTTGGCTATCTCGCTCCTAAATGGATCATGGAAACCAGCGAGCTGACACGCGCCGTCGTTGGCGTCCCGGTCGCCACCGTCGTCCCGCGCTTCATCGCGCCCGTAGGGGACCGATTCGCGCGCATCCCTGCCACTCTCGTCCTCGCCCTGTGGGCCTTGGGGCCGGTGCTCGACGACCCACGAGCATGGGCGATCGCCGGCGCTGCCGTTCTGACCGGCCAAGCGCTCGGGAGCGGTGGCACGCTCAGCCGGGATGTCCTGGTTAGAGCTTCGGCCGGCCTCCTGGTCATGGGAGTGGTCACCGGCGCGCTGCTCGACTGGGGAACCAGCACCGACGCGGTCGATGCAGGCGTCTCCGAGCCCGACGCCGTGGTGGTCGTCGGCGGCTTGCTCGTCACGGTCTTCCTCGGCGGAGCCGCCATAGAGCAGCTACTGGCTCCGTACGCCGTCACTGCACGGCCCAGTGCGTCCCAAGACCTGGCACGAGCCGGCCTGCTGATCGGATGGCTCGAGCGCGCGTTGCTCTACGGCTTCGTCGTCGGTGGAGCTCCCGGTGGCGTGGCCCTCGTGGTCGCGGCGAAGGCCCTCGCTCGTCTCCCCTCTCTCTCGAAGGAGGACAAGTTCGCGGAGTATTTCCTGATTGGAACGCTCGCGAGCGTTCTGGTCGCGGTGGGAATAGGTGCCATCGTTCGCGCTGTCCTCGGCCTCGGCCCCTTACTCCCGTAGGCTGGCCCGATGGCCACCTTCGACCGCCTCGCCGACCTGCCCATCGAGATCGAGCGCTACGAGCTCGAGCCGCTCGAGGCCGACGTGTCGAGCGACTTCACGCGGCTCACCACCGTCATCCACATGCACGGGGGCGGCGAGGAGGGTGTGGGCGAGGACGTGGTCTACGACGCGCTCGACCACGTCGCGATGCAGACCACCGGCCCGGTGCTCGGCCTCACCGGGCCGCGCACGCTCGGCGAGCTGTGCGAGCTGGTCGGGTCGCTCGACCTGTTCCCCGGCTCCCCGCCCGTGCGCGAGGTCTCGCCGCGCTACCGCCGCTGGGCGTTCGAGTCGGCGGCGCTCGACCTCGCGCTGCGCCAGTCCGGCGAGACGCTGGCCGGACGGCTCGGCATCGAGGCGAGGCCGCTCACGTTCGTGGTCTCGCTGCGACTCGGGAATCCGCCCACGCTCGAGCCGGTGTCGCGCCGCCTCGCGAGCTACCCGACCCTGCGCTTCAAGCTCGACCCCGTCAGCGGCTGGACCGAGGAGCTGATCCAGCAGCTGGTCGAGACCGGCGCCGTCGACTCGGTCGACTTCAAGGGCCACTACGTCGGCACCGCCGTGGACCAGCCGCCCGACCCGGGCCTGTACCGGCGCGTGGCCGAGGCGTTCCCGGACGCGTGGATCGAGGACCCCGCGCTCACCGACGAGACCGACCCGATCCTGGAGCCGCACCGCGACCGCATCACCTGGGACGCCCCGATCCACTCGATCGAGGACATCGAGTCACTGCCGTTCGCGCCTCGGATGGTGAACATCAAGCCGTCGCGCGTCGGCGGCCTGCAGGACCTCTGCGAGACCTACGACTACTGCCGCGAGCACGGCATCGGCGCCTACGGCGGCGGCCAGTTCGAGCTCGGGCCGGGCCGCGGCCACATTCAGTACCTGGCCTCCCTGTTCCACCCGGACACGCCGAACGACGTGGCCCCCACCGGCTACAACCTGCCGGACCCGCCGCCGGGCCTGCCGGTCAGCCCGCTCGAGCCCGCGCTCGCGCCCGCGGGCTTCCGCTGGACCGGCTAGCGGACCTCCAGCGTGATCGTGCGCAGCTCCCTCTGGTCGCCGCGGTAGAGCTGGCGGAACGCGAGCGTCTGGTTGCCGACCCGGTCGCCCGCCTCGAACTTGAAGCGCTTTACGCCTGAGTCTCCGGCGCTGTCCGGGTTCTCGTAGTGGACGTCGGTGCCCTTCGGCTCGACGAGCGTGACCGCGGGCGGCGACGGGACCGGCTCCCAGTCGAACCCCACGCTGGCGTTCACCGAGAATTCGAGCGTGAACTCCATGCCGCGCTCGACCGTGACGGCCCCCTTCGGGTCCTTGAAGACGAGACCCGCGTCGTCACCGCCGCAGCCGGCGAGCACCAGCGCCAGCGTGGCCAGCAGCGCGAGACGCCGCACTAGAGCGCCAGCGCCAGCGGCTGCTCGAGCAGCTCGCGGACGCGCGCGAGGAACTGCGCGGCGTCGGCCCCGTAGAGGATGCGGTGGTCGCTGACCATGCTCAGCGTCATCGTCTCGCGCGCGACGATCCGCCCGTCGTCGTCCACCACGGGCCGCTTCTGCAGCGACCCGACCGTGAGGATCGCGGCCTGCGGCGGGTTGATCACCGCCGAGAAGGCGTCCACGCCGTACATGCCCAGGTTCGAGACCGTGAACGTGCCGCCCGACACCTCCGGCGGCGTGATCTTGCCGTCGCGCACCTTCTCGATCAGCGCGCGCGCCTGGCGGGCGATCTCGCCGAGCGACTTCCCGTCGGCCTCGAAGATCGTCGGCACCACGAGCGAGTCCTGCGCCGCCACCGCGATGCCCACGTTCACGTTTCCGTAGAGCTCGAACTTGCCGTCGCGGTAGGCGCCGTTCACGCGCGGGTGCTCGCGCAGCGCGTTGGCGCAGGCCTTGACGATCATGTCGTTGAACGAGGGCGCCGGGTCCTCGACCTCCTTGAGCCGCTTGCGCAGCTCCACGCACAGGCTCATGTCGACCTGCATGTGCAGCACGTAGTCGGGCGCGGTCGCCTTCGACTCCGCCATCCGGCGCGACACGGTCCGCTGCAGGCGCGAGAGCTCCTGCGTCTCGACCTCGCCCTTGGCGCCGGACTCGGACTTGGCGGCGGGGGCGGGCTCCTTGCGCTCCTCCTTCTCCTCCGCCTCGGGCGCGTCCTCGGCCTCGGGAGCGTCCTCCGCCTCGGCGGCCTCCTCGGCCTCGGGCTCGCCGGCGTCCTCCGACTGCGGCTTCCCGTTCTCCTTGGCCGCCGCCTCCACGTCCGCCTTCACGATCCGCCCGCCGGGGCCGCTGCCCTCGAGCTGCGCGAGCTCCACCCCGAGGTCCTCGGCCATGCGCCGGGCGACGGGGGAGGCCTTCACGCGGTCGCTGTCGTCGCCGGAGCGCTCGGGCTTCGGCTCCTCCTCGGGTTCGGCGTCGTCGTCGGGTTCGGCGCCCGTGTCGGTCTCGGCGTCGTCCTCCGGCTCGGCGTCCTCGTCCGGCTCGTCCTTCTCCTCCGTCTCCGGCTCGTCCTTCTCCTCGGCCTCGCCGTCGCCATCGTCCTCCTCGCCGGACGGCTCCTTCTTCTCCTCCGACTTCCCCGACGGCTTCTCCCCCTCGTCGCCGATCCGAGCGATCACCTCGCCGATCGGCAGCGTGTCGCCCTCGGAGGCCACGACCTCGATAAGCACGCCGCTCGTGTCGGCGTCGTAGGTCATGTTGGCCTTGTCGGTCTCGATCTCGACGAGCGGCTCGCCCTTCTTGACCTCGCCGCCCTCGTCGACCAGCCACTTGAGGATCGTCCCCTCCTCCATCGAGTCGGAGAGCCGGGGCATGGTCACGTCGGTCGCCACGGACCGGATTCTTCCACGACGCGCGGGCGGGACCTCTGTAGCGTCGGCCGCCGTGCGAATCCCGTCCGGCGGCCCAGCCATCCCCCGCCCGCGCCGCGTGCGGCTACTCGCGCTCACCGCGGTCCGCGACGAGGCCGCGAACGTGCCGGCCCTGCTCGCCAACATCGAGCCGCACGTGGATGGGATCGTGGCGCTCGACGACGGCTCGGCCGACGCCACCCCCGACCTGCTCGCCGCCCACCCGAAGACGCTCGAGCTGGTGCGCAACCCGCCCGGCCGGGCGGAGTGGAACGAGCGCGGCAACATCCGCGCGGTGGTGGAGGCGGCGGCCCGGCACCGGCCCGAGTGGGTCCTCTGGATCGACGCCGACGAGCGCGTGGAGCGCGACTTCCGCCGCCGCGCCGAGCTGGTCATCGCGCGCGGTCGCCCGTTCGGCTTCGCCGCCTACAACCTCCGCCTGCGCGACCTCTGGGACGACCCGGGCCGCTACCGCGCGGACGGCGTGTGGGGACGCAAGCGGGCCCCCCGCCTCTGGCGCCACCGCGACGACCACGAGTTCGACCCGCGGCCGTGGCACGGCGTGAAGGTCCCGCGCCAAGCATGGAACGGCGGGCGGATCCCCACCGCCGACCTCGAGCTCTACCACCTGCGCATGATCCGGCCGGAGGATCGTGAGGCCCGCCGCGCCCGCTACGAGCGGCTCGATCCCGGCGCCGACTGGCAGCCCGAGCACGGGTACGCGTACCTGACCGACACGACCGGCCTGCGCACGGAGCCGGTCAAGCCGGGGCGCGACTACCGCTGATGCGCCTGCTCGCCGCGGTGGCGGTCCACGACGAGATGCGCTGGCTGCCCGGCTTCGTGGAGAACGTGGCGCCGCGCGTGGAGGGGATCGTCGCGCTCGACGACGCCTCCGCCGACGGGTCGGGCGACTTCCTGGCCGAGCAGCCCGGCGTGCTCGAGGTCGTGCGCAGCGACGAGCCGCACCCCGACGAGCGCGACCGCTTCCAGATCCTGCTCGACACGCTGGTGCGGCACAGGCCGGACTGGGTTATCGGCCTGGACGCCGACGAGCGCCTCGAGCGCGACTTCCGTCCGAAGGCCGAGCGCGCCGCGCGCCGCGCGCGCCTGCGGCGCCACTCCGCCTACGCCGTCCGCTTCCGCGAGCTGTGGGACGACCCGGGGCGCTACCGCGTCGACGGCATCTGGGGCCGCAAGTGGCAGGCGCTCCTCTGGCGTTACCGGGCCGACCACGAGATGGATCCGCGCCCGCTGCACACCCACAAGGCGCCGATGCAGGGCCTGCGCGGGCGCCCCTTCCCGCCCGCCGACCTCACGATCTTCCACCTCGGGATGCTCACTCCGGACGACCGCGAGCGCCGCCGGGCGCGCTTCGAGCGGCTCGACCCGGACCGGCGCTGGCAGCCGATGGGCTACGAGTACCTCACCGACCCGGCCGGCCTCGAGCTCGAGGACGTGCCGCCCGAGCTCGACTACCGGCTTCCGCCCAGCCGCTGACGGGCGCGAGTGCGCCACATCGAACCTGCCCCCGGCGTGTTCCGTTCGATATGGCCCCGGTTCGCACGCTGCTCCTCGCGCTGGCGCTGCTGCTGCTCGGGTCAGGCGGCGCCACGGCCGCTCCGCGCGTGGTGACCAGCTTCGTGCCGTCGAGCAGCGAGAGCTCCGGCGGCCCGGTCGAGACGGCCTACAGCGGCCCCTTCCTCGCGGGCGGTCAGGTGGCGTGGACGCGCAACCTGCACGCCGGCGGATGGGTGGTCGAACGCGGCGCCCCCGGCGCCCGTGTCAAGCGCATCGCGACGGTCGCGCGACCGGCCGCCGACCACCACTTCGTGCGCATGCGCGGCGCGTCCGCCGCACGCACCGCGTACACCGACTACGCCTTCGACATCCTGAGCGATCGGCCCCCGCGCGGCGCCACGATCAGGAACCTCATCGGCACGTCGACCCTGGCGCCCGGGTCGAGCCAGGACCTCGTGGGGTGCGGGGGCGCGTCGCAGCCCCCATGCGCCTGCCAGGGGGACTGCTATCCCGACGAGCTCCAGGGCCGTCTCGAGGGCGACACGCTCGCCTACGTGGAGGGCAGCTTCGGGGACGCCGTGATCGTGGTCGACGACCTCGCCTCTCCGGCGGCCCCCGTGCGGATCGACCGCGACGCCGCGATCTACGGCTTGCGCGTGGCCGGGAGCATGCTCGCCTGGGCCGAGTCGGGCGCCGGCAGGGCGCGTACGGTCGTCTACGACTGGCGGGCCGGCCGCGAGCTGTACACGGTGGACGGCGTCTTTCCACAGGCGCTCCAGGCCGATGGGAAGATCGCGACGCTCGACTCCGACTGGGGCCTGAGCTGGCACGGCCCGGCGGAGCCGGCGGGGCACCGGATCGAGCGTCCGGCCGGGACCCAGGTCTCGAGAGTCCGCCTCGCCGCCGACCGCCTGCTCTTCGTGGAGGGCGGCAGCGGCCCGACGCGGCTGTTGCTCGCGGGCCTGTCCGGCGGCGTCGCGGAGGTCGCTTCGCGGTACTGCTGCGGGGGCGACGCACCGTTCGCGAACCTCGACTTCGACGGCACACGCGCTACCTGGGCCAGCTTCGACTGCGGGCTGGTGGCGATCGTGCTCGAGCCCGACGTGACGCGCGCGGCGCCCGGCCGCCCCGCCTCCACCGCGTGCGGGGCGAGACCGCCCGAGCTCTCGCAGATCAAGTTCGCGTCAGGCGGCCGCCTGGCGGCGCGGATGACATGCGAAAAGGGCTGTCGCGGCGCGGTCGCGCTCTACGAGGCCGGCCGCTCGTCGCACTCGCGGCTCGCCCGGCGGACGGTCGAGCTCAGGCCGAGCAAGCGACCGCACTGGGTGTACCTCACGCCGTCCGCGCCGGTGCGGAAGCGCATCGCCAAGCTCGCGCAGCTACGTGTTCAGGGCGTCTTCTCGGGACGCGACGGTCCCGGCCGGCGCGTCGCCGACACCCGCACGGGGACCCTCAAACGTCCCTGAAGGTGGCGATCGCCGCCTGCACCACGTGCTCGGCGTGCGGGAACGCGGCCTGCTCGAGCGGCTTGGAGTAGGGCATAGGGACGTCGGCGCCGGTCACGCGCTCGATCGGCGCGTCGAGGTGGTCGAAGGCCTGCTCCTGGATCAGCGCGGCCATGTTCGCGCCCACGCCGCCGTGCGGCCAGCCCTCCTCCACGATCACGGCGCGATTGGTCTTGCGCACCGACTCGAGGATCGTGTCGAGGTCGAGCGGGCGCAGCGTGCGCGGATCGATCACCTCGGCCTCGATCTCGTGCTCCTCGGCGAGCGTCTCGGCCGCGTCGAGCGCCGTGTGCGCCATCCGCGAGATGCCGACGATCGTCACGTCCTCGCCCTCGCGCCGGATCGCCGCCTCGCCGAAGCGCATCGGCTCGGCGTCCTCCGGCACGTCGCCCTTCTTGCCGTAGAGCGTCTCGTGCTCGATGAAGACGACGGGGTTGTCGTCGCGGATAGCGGCCTTCAGGAGGCCCTTCGCGTCCGCCGGCGTGGTCGGCACCGCCACGAGCAGGCCCGGCACGTGCAGGTAGAGCGCCTCGAACGAGTGCGAGTGCGTGGGGCCGAGCTGGTGCCCCGCGCCCTGCGGCATGCGGATCACCATCGGCACCGTCACCTGGCCGCCGAACATGTAGCGGATCGACGCCGCGCAGTTCACGATCTGGTCGAGCGCGAGCAGCGAGAAGTTGATCGTCATGAGCTCGACGATCGGGCGCAGCCCGCCCATCGCCGCGCCCACGCCCATGCCGACGATCGTGTTCTCCGAGATCGGCGTGTCGCGCACGCGCTTCTCGCCGAACTCCTCGAGCAGCCCCTGGGTCACCTTGAAGGCGCCCTGGAACACCCCGATGTCCTCGCCCATGATGAAGACCTTCTCGTCGGCCTCCATCTCCTCGCGCAGCGCCTGGTTGAGCGCCTCGCGGTAGCGCATCTCGGGCATCAGTCGGCCCCGCCCTCTTCGTCGCGCTCGTCGCCCTCGGGCTCGCCCTCGCCGGCGGCGGTCTTGCCGCCCTCCTCCTCGGACTCGCTCGTGTCCTGGTCTTCGTCGTCCTCGGAGTCCTCCTCGGCCGCGCCACGCGGCTGCTTGCGCGCGCGCTCCTCGGCGTCGCCGACCTTCGCGTAGGCCGCGCCCGCCTCGGCCAGCTCGTGGGCGACGTCGGAGGCGTCGGCCTCCCGCTCACCGGGGTGCACGTCGGGCGAGCGCTCGTCGACCGAGTACCAGCCCTGCACCTGCTCGCCGTAGACATAGATGTCGTCGTAGAGCGTGGCGAGATCCGGGAACGGGCTCGCGTCGGCGAACTCGACGGCCTCGTCGACCGTCTTCGTGAGCCGCTCGTCGAGCTCCTTGAACTCGTCCTCCGACATGACGCCCTCGTCGGCCAGCCGCTTGCGGAAGGTCTCGATCGGGTCGCGCTCGCGCCACTGCTCGACCTCCTCCTTGGAGCGGTACTCCTCGGGGTCGGCCATCGAGTGGCCGCGGAAGCGGTAGGTGACCGCCTCCACGAGCTGCGGCGCGCGCTCCTCGCGCGCCTTGCGCATCGCGTCGGAGATCACGGCGTGGGTGTCGAGCACGTCCATGCCGTCGCAGCGGCTGCCGGGCACGCCGAAGCCGTCCGACTTGCGCGAGAGGTCCGTGACCGCCGAGTGGCGCTCGAGCGCGGTGCCCATCCCGAACTGATTGTTCACCACGAGGAAGACGACCGGCAGCTTCCACAGGGCGGCGAGGTTCATCGTCTCGCCGAAGGTGCCCTGGTTGCTGGCGCCGTCGCCGAACATGCAGAGGACCGCGTCGTCGGTCTCCGTGTAGTCGCACGAGAGGGCGACGCCCGCGGCCAGCGGCAGGTTGCCGCCCACGATCCCGTAGCCGCCGAGGAAGCGGCGCTCGACGTCGAACAGGTGCATGGAGCCGCCGCGGCCCTTCGAGCAGCCGTCCACGCGGCCGAACAGCTCGGCCATGACCGCGTTCGGGCTCGTGCCGCGCGCCAGCGCCTGGCCGTGCTCGCGGTAGGTGGAGAGCACGTAGTCGGTGTCGCGCAGGGCGCCGAGCGAGCCGACGATCGTCGCCTCCTCGCCGATCGACAGGTGGAGGAAGCCGCCGATCTTGGCCTTCGCGTACATCTCGCCCGCCCGCTCCTCGAAGCGGCGGATGAGCAGCATCTTCTCGACGATCTGCTTCGCGGTCTCCGCGTCCGGCAGATCGTGGTGGCGCTGCGGGCGGCCGTCCTTCTCCTGCTCGCCCTGATTCTGCTCCTCGCGCTCCTCGACCGCCACCGAGCCGGAAGTTACCCCATCGCCGCCGCCGTTCCCGCGATCCCGCGCGAGCAGCAGCGACAGCGCGCCCACGATCAGCCCGGCGATCGCCCGGACGGGCCACAGGAGCGCGCGCAGCATGGCGCGGATGGTCGCGCGGGCGCCGGACGCCTCTGGTCAGGCCCGCGCCGGCGCGCCTGGGCGCCGCTGCTCGGGCAGCGCGCCGGGCCCGAGCTCCGGCTCGACGTCCCACGCCTCGAGCGCGGTGCCGCAGTCGCGGCAGATCCGGCGGTCGTCCACGGCGCCGCCGCAGCCCTTGTGCCGCATCACGACCGGCGGGCCGTCGGGGAAGAGGTGGCGGTCACCCCACCCCATCAGCGCGACCAGCACCGGCCACAGGTCCACGCCCTTGCGCGTGAGCCGGTACTCGTGGCGGGGCGGGCGCTCCTGGTAGAGCTCGCGCTTGAGGATGCCGGCCTCGACCAGCCGCTCGAGGCGCGCCTGCAGGACGTTGCGAGCGATCCCGAGATTGCGCTGGAGGTCGTCGAAGCGGCGGATGCCGAGGAACGCGTCGCGCACGATCAGGAGCGTCCAGCGCTCGCCGATCAGCTCGAGCGTCCCGGCGATCGCGCAGTTCTGGTTGGCGTAGTCGCTGCGGAGCATCACTGTGATTGTAGACACGTAGGTTGCATCAAGCAACTCTGTCCAGTACGGTGCGTTGCATGAAACGACGCACTCTCGTCACCACCATCCTCATCGCCGGCGTCTTCCTGGCGAGCCTCGACCTCTTCATCGTCAACCTCGCGTTCCCCGACATCGCGCGGGACTTCGGCGGCACGCCGCTCGCCGACATGTCGTGGATCCTCAACGCGTACGCGATCGTCTTCGCGGCGCTGCTCGTGCCGGCCGGCCGCTGGGCGGACCGCGCCGGGCGCAAGCGCGGCTTCCTCCTCGGCCTCGCCATCTTCACGATCGCGAGCGCGGCCTCCGCCGCCGCCCCCACGCTCGAGGTTCTCGTCGGCGCGCGGGTGCTCCAGGCGGCGGGCGCCGCGCTCATGGTCCCCACTTCGCTCGGCCTGCTGATCCCCGAGTTCCCCGCCGAGCGCCGCGCAGCCGTGGTGGCCCTCTGGGCCGCGGCCGGTGGCGTCGCCGCCGCGGCGGGTCCGCCGATCGGCGGCGTGCTCGTGGAGGCGAGCTGGCGCTGGGTCTTCCTGATCAACGTCCCGATCGGCCTCCTCGCGTTCGTCGCGGGCACACGCAGCCTGCGCGAGATCCGCGACCCGACCGGCGAGCGCCCGGACGTCCTCGGCGGCGCGCTCCTCGCGGGCGGGATCGCGGCGCTCGTCGGCGCGATCGTCAAGGGCCCCGACTGGGGCTGGGGCGATACCCGCGTGGCCGCGCTGTTCGCGGCGGCCGCGATCGTCGTCGCGCTGGTCGTCACCCGCTCGCGCTCCCATCCCGCGCCCGTGGTGGAGCCCGAGCTCGTCCGCATCCGCTCGACCGCGCTCGCCAACCTCGCGGCCCTGCTGTTCTTCGCGGGCTTCGGTGCGATGCTGCTCGGCAGCGTGCTGTTCCTGACCGGCGTGTGGGGCGAGTCCACGCTCAGCGCCGGTCTCATGATCGCCCCCGGGCCCGCGATGGCCGCGCTGTTCTCGGTCCCCGCCGGCCTGCTGGGCGAGCGCTACGGCGCTCGCCTGGTCGGCGCCGCGGGCGCGGCGATCATGGCGCTCTCGGCGATCTGGTGGGTGTCCACGATGGGCGCCGAGCCGGACTACGCCGGCACGTTCCTGCCGCCCTTCATGCTCGGCGGCATCGGCGTGGGCCTGTCGATCCCGTCGATCACGGGCGTGGCTACCGCGGCGCTCCCGCCGACCCGCTTCGCCACCGGCACCGCGCTCGTGGGCATGTCCCGCCAGATCGGCGCGGCGCTCGGCGTGGCGGTGCTCGTGGCGATCGTCGGCACCCCAGCGCCGGGCGAGGCGGTCGCCGCCCTCGGCCACGGATGGCTGTTCGTGGCGGGCGCGATGGGCGCCACCGCGGTCGCGATGCTGCTCACCGGCTCCGCGCCGCGGCTCGCGCCCGCGGCGCCGGCGGCCCGGCAGCCGGCGTGAGATCATCCGCTCCGGTCATGGCAGCGGTGGACGACTACCTCGCGGCGGTTCCCGACGATCGCCGCGAGGCGCTGGGGCGGCTGCGCGCGGAGTGTCACGAGCGCCTCGCGGGGTTCGACGAGTCGCTCGAGTACCGGATGCCCTCGTACACGCGCGACAGAGAGGTCGAGTTCGCGTTCGCGAGCCAGAGTCGCTACATCTCGATCTACGTCCTGCGCGAGGACGTGCTGGACGCGCACCGCGACCGGCTGGGCGCCGCGAGCTGCGGCAAGAGCTGCGTGCGCTACACCAAGCCGGACCGGATCGAGTGGGACGTGGTTCGCGACATGCTCGACGCGACGGCTGCCGCGCGCGGGCCGGTCCGCTAGCGCCGGCCGAGGTTGATCAGGCGCGGCGCCAGCCGCTCGACCATCGCCGCGACGAGCGGCAGCGGCGGCCCGATCAGGCGCATGACGAACGCGCGCGCCCGACTCCTGCGCTCTGCGATCAGCGGCCCGATCTCGACCAGGAACGCGATCAGCCCGGCGAGCGGCCTGATCATCACGGTCATCTCGGCGATCCGTCCCTCCGCGTCGACCGTCAGCGCGTCCACGCCCTGCAGCCGCTTGCCGCGCAGCGTTCCCTCGAACATCAGGAGCTGCCTGCCGTCGCCCTCCATCTCGGCGACGTAGCGGTAGTCGGCGAACCCCTCGATGATCGCGGCGTAGAGGTCCGACACCGCCTCCCGGCCCTGGAAGCGCGACATGCCGATGATCGGCGACCAGACCACGACGTCGGGCGCGAGCAGCGAGACGACCGCCGCGTGGTCGCGCGCCTCCATCGCCGCGCGCAGGCGCTGCCTCGCGAGGACGGCGGGGTCGTCAGTCATGGCGGCTTTGTATCAGCGCGAGCGCATCGGCCCCGCAGACCAGATCGCCGCCGATCGCGAGCGCGGGCAGCTCGGCGGGCGCCGCGGCGCTCGCCTCCTCCAGCGCCGCGCGCACGCTGCGCAGCTCGATCCCCTTCAGCAGCGCGCGCGGGTGGATCTCGCACGCCGCCGCCGCGATCAGCACGTTGTCGGTCACGCTCAGGTCGCGGCCGGCCGCGAACGCCTGGCGCATCGCGGCGAGCGAGTAGGCGACCGCGCGTCCCGACTGTTTGGCGAACGTGGCCGCGAGCATCGCCGTCCGCGAGTCGAAGGGGAACGTCGCAGGCCAGCGGACCGCGCTGAGCCCCGCCTCGGCCGCGGCGCGCTCCACCGCCGCACGGTCCACGCCCGCCGCACGGTCCACGCCCTCGCGTGCGCGCGCGAGCACCGGCACCCACTCGGGCACCTCGCCGAGGGCGGTGTTCACCCCCTCGCCCGCGATCCAGCACCACGGATCGCCGACGTCGTAGAGGAAGCGGGGGCGGGCGGCCCCTTCCCCGCGGGGCTCCACGCGCTCGCTAGCCGTGGATCAGCCAGCCGTCCGCGGCGCGGGCGGCCTCCATCACGGCCTCCGGGAAGGCCGGATGGGGATGGATCGTGCGGGCGACCTCGCTGTAGCCGCCCTCCAGGTTGCGCGCGACCACGAGCTCGCTGATCAGGTCGGCCGCCTTCGCGGAGACGATGTGCCCGCCGAGCAGCTCGCCGTACTCGCGGTCGCCGACGATCTTGACGAGACCGGTGCGGTCGCCGTAGACGGTGGGCGCGCCGACGGCGCTGATCGGCACCTTGCCGACCACCACGTCGCGCCCCTCGTCGCGCGCCTCCTTCTCGGTCATGCCGAAGCTCGCGACCTGCGGGTGGCAGAAGGTGGCGGCGGGCACGAAGCGGTAGTCGATCGGGTGCGTCTCCTTGCCGGCGGCGTCCTCCGCGGCGATCACACCCTCGTCCGACGCCTTGTGCGCGAGGGCGGGGCCGCGGACCATGTCGCCGATCGCGTAGACGCCGTCTACCGACGTGCGCAGGCGGTCGTCCACGTCGACCAGGCCGCGGTCGTCGGTCTTCACCTTCGCGTCCTTCAGGCCGAGGTCCTCGACGTCCGGGGCGCGGCCGGCGGCGATGCAGATGTAGTCGAACGAGTGCTCCTCGCCGCCGTAGGTCAGCCGCACCTCTCCCTCGGTGGCCTCCGCGTTCTCCACGCTCGCGCCGGTGATGATCTGCACGTTCTGCTTCTTGATCTCGCGCGCGACGACCTTCGAGCACTCCTCGTCCTCGAGCGGCAGGATCTGGTCGAGCGCCTCCAGCAGCACGACCTCGGTGCCGAGCCGGCCGAAGGCGGAGGCGACCTCGGTGCCCGACGCGCCCGCGCCGATCACCGCGAGCCGCTTGGGCATCTCCTCGATCGCCCACATCGTCTCGGTGCCGAGCACGCGGCCGCCGAACTTCAGGCCGAGCAGCGGCTTGGGGATCGAGCCGGTCGCGAGGATGACCTTGCCGGCCTCGATCTCGTCGCCGTCCTTTGCGGCGCCGATCCGCACGTTGGCGTCCTCAGTCAGCGCGCCGAAGCCCTCGATCACGTCGATCTTGTTCTTCTTGAAGAGGCCGCTGACGCCGCCCGTGAGGGTCTTGACGACCTTCTGCCGGTGCGCCACCACGCCGCCGAAGTCCACGCTGACGTTCTCCGCGACGATGCCGAACGAGCTGCCGTGCTCGACCTCGGTCTTCACGTCGGCGGCGCGCAGGACGGCCTTCGCGGGGATGCACGCGTAGTTGAGGCAGCGCCCGCCGACCCGGTCCTTCTCGACGACGGCCGTCTTCATGCCTAGCTGCGCGGCGCGGATGGCGGCCACGTAGCCGCCGGGGCCGGAGCCGATGACGATGCAGTCGTAGCTCGAGTCGGGCATGCGGCCGTCGAGGCTATCGACTGAGCAATGGCTCCACGCGCTCGCGGAAGGCGTCCGGGATGGGCTGCGCCTTCCCGGCGGAGTAGTCGTAGCCCACGAGCGTGCCCCAGCCGTCGGCGACCAGCCTGTCCTCGCCCTCGGCGCGCATCTCGAAGCCGAGCCGCAGCGACGAGCGCTTCAGCTCGAGCGGGCGGATCCAGGTCCTGATCAGCTCGTTGTAGTGAGCGGGCGCGCGGTAGTTGATGTGGCACTCCGCGAAGATGAAGCCGAAGCCGTTCGGGTGGCCCGGGTCGTGCTCGGGCGCGAGCTCGGTGATGAAGTCGATGCGCGCGGTCTCGAAGAAGCGCAGGAACTCGACGTTGTTCATGTGCTGCATTGCGTCGAGGTCGCCGAAGCGCACGCGCTGGACGGTCGAGAAGCCGCGATCCGCGGTCGCGTCGCTCATCCCGACGGCCGCCGGTCCGGCATCTGGATGCGCGCCATCGCCTTGATGAGGAAGAAGAACAGCGCGCCCGCCGGGACGATGATCGCCACGCAGATCAGCGCCGACTGCACGTCGGATGCCTCGAACAGGAACAGCGAGAAGAGCACGATCAGGATGCCCAGGATCGCCTGCATCCCGAGCACGGCCCAGTACTTGCTCCTCCACATGCCCCACGCGGCGACGGCCATCAGCAGCGAGTAGGAGATCACGCCGCTCGCCTGCGGCCGGTCCCCGTTGATCTCGAGGCCGGCGATGAACGCGATCAGGTTGCCGACCGCGAACAGCGCGGCGACGACCGCGGCGATGGTCACGGCCCGGGGCCGCTCGCCCTCCGCCAGCGGCATGAGCGCCGCGCGCGCGGCGGCGTCCTTCTCCCTGGAGCGGGCATAGCCGCGGCGGGTGCCGCCCTCGGGCTCCGCCTTCGGCTTCGCCGCGGCTCGCGGCTTCGGCTTCGCCTTCGCGGCCGGCTGCGCCTCGCCCGAGCGCTTGCGCGAGCGCTTACCCAACGGGGGCCTCCTCACCGAGCGCGGCACGCAGCTCCGCCGCCGCGGCGCGCGGGTCCGCCGCGTCGCGGATGGCGCGCACCACCGCCAGCCGCCGCGCGCCGGCGGCCACGACCTCGCTCGCGTTCCGCGAGTCGATCCCGCCGATGGCGAACCACGGCTTGGCCGCGCGCGCCGCGGCGTGCCGCACCAGCTCGAGGCCCACCGCGGGTCGGCCCGGCTTCGTCGGCGTCTCGAAGACCGGCCCGACCGCGAAGTAGTCCGCGCCGGACTCCTCCGCCGCGGCCACCTGGTCGGGCGAATGGGTGGAGACCCCCACCAGGAGGCGGTCCTGCGCCAGCTCGCGCACCTCCTCCACGCGCGCGTCGTCCTGCCCCACGTGCACGCCGTCTGCCCCGCATTCGAGCGCGAGATCCGGCCGGTCGTTCACGAAGAGGAGCGCCCCGTGGCTGCGGCAGAGCGCCGCGAGCTCGCGCCCGGCGGCCACCACCGCCCCGTCGGGGGCCTGCTTGTCCCTGAGCTGGATCACGTCCGCACCGCCCTCGAGCGCCGGCTCCACCACGTCGATGGCACCCGTCTCGAGGATCAGGTACAGGCTCGCACGCCGCAGCGCCTCCTGGCCGGCTCGTCGCGTCATACGTCTATTCTGGCCGCCCTATGACCATCGGCACCTCGATAGTCCTGATCGCGGTCGGCGCGATCCTGAAGTACGCCGTCACGGCGGACCTCGACGCGATCGACATCCAGACGGTCGGCGCGATCCTGATGATCGTCGGGATCCTCGGTCTGATCATCTCGCTGCTCTACACCTTCGTGCTCGCCGATCGCCGCCGGCCCCCCGATCCGTACGACCGGCCCACCCGCCGGCTCTAGCGCGGACCGGCCCGTGGCCGCGGCTTCCGCCGCGAACTAAGATCCTCCGTACGGGAGCTCGGAGGAACCGGGCTGAGAGGGCGGCTGGTCGCGCCGCCGACCGTTGAACCTGAACCGGGTAATGCCGGCGGAGGGACGATCGGCGCTCGGCCTCGCCCAGGAGGTGACAACAGCATGGCCGATGCGCTGAGAGGACGCACCTACGACGTGGTCGTGGTGGGTGCGGGCATCGTCGGCCTCGCCTCGGCGTGGCGTGCGGCGCAGCGCGGACTGAGCGTCCTGGTCGTGGACCGGGGGCTCGCCGGCACGGGCGCCAGCGGCGTGGCGGCCGGGATGCTCGCCCCGGTCACGGAGGCCGAGTTCGGCGAGGAGGCGCTCCTGCGGCTCAACCTGGAGGGCGCGGCGGCGTGGCCCGGGTTCGCCGCCGAGCTGGCGGAGCGGACCGGCGTCGACACCGGCTACCGCGAGTGCGGGGCGCTCGTGGTCGCGGTGGACCGCGACGACCTCGAGGAGGTCCGGCGCCTCCACGCCTTCCAGCGCTCGCTCGGGCTCGACGCCGAATGGCTCGGCGGCCGCGACTGCCGCGCGCTCGAGCCGGGCCTGTCGCCGCGGGTCGGCGGCGGCGTGCTGGCGCCCCACGACCACCAGGTCGATCCGCGCTCCACGATCGGGGCGCTGCGCACCGCGTTCGAGGCGGCCGGCGGCGAGCTGCTCGAGGGCGTGGCCGTCACCGGCATCGAGGAATCGGGCGGGGCGGTCACCGGCGTGAGGACCTCGGACGGTCCGGTCGCCGCCGGCCGTGTCGTGCTCGCCGCCGGAGCGTGGACCGCGGAGCTCGCGTCCGGTGCGGAGGCCGGCTTCGACGCGCCGCCCGTGCGCCCCGTCAAGGGCCAGATCCTCCGCCTCGGCGAGCCGCCCGGCGCCACGCACCCACTCGCCGGCCGCATCGTCCGCACCCCGCGCTGCTACGTCGTCCCCCGCCCGACGGGTGAGGTCGTGGTCGGGGCGACCGTGGAGGAGCGCGGCTTCGACCGCTCGGTCACCGCCGGCGGCGTGCACCGCCTGCTCGAGGCCGCGTGGGAGGCGCTGCCCGACGTCGAGGAGCGCGAGCTGGTGGAGACCGCGGCGAGCTTCCGGCCGGGCACGCCGGACAACGCCCCGGTCGTGGGGCCGGGCTCGCTCGACGGCCTCATCTGGGCGACCGGCCACCACCGCAACGGCATCCTGCTCGCGCCGCTGACGGCGGCCGCCGTGTGCGCGTTGCTCGCGGGCGACTCGCCGCAGCCCGCCTTCGACGCCTTCGGCCCCGAGCGCTTCCAGCCCGCGCCGCGCGCCCCCGCCGTCGGAGGCCGCACATGAACCTCGTCCTCAACGGAGACCCGCGCGAGCTGCCGGACGGCGCCACGGTCCGGGACGCCGTGACCGCCAGCGGGATCCCCGCGCTCGCCCGCGGCGTGGCCGTGGCCGTCGACCGCGAGGTGGTGCCGCGCAGCCGCTGGGACGCCACGCCGCTGCGCGACGGCCAGCGCATCGAGGTGCTCGAGGCGGTGCAGGGCGGATGAGCGGGCTGACCATCGCCGGCCGCGAGCTCGGCTCGCGCCTGATCATGGGCACCGGCGGCTTCCGCAACCTCGAGACGATGGCGGAGGCCGTGACGGTCTCCGGCGCCGAGCTGGCCACCCTCGCCCTGCGCCGCGTGGATCCGACCGCCCGCGGCTCGATCGTCGAGACGCTCGCGAGCGCCGGCTGCGCGCTCCTCCCGAACACCGCGGGCTGCTACACCGCCCGCGACGCCGTGACCACCGCCCAGCTCGCCCGTGAGGCCTTCGAGACCGACTGGGTGAAGCTCGAGGTGATCGGCGACGACCGTACCCTGCTCCCCGACGCGACCGAGCTGCTCGCGGCCGCCGAGACGCTCGTGGCCGACGGATTCACCGTGCTCCCCTACACCAACGACGACCCGATCCTCGCCCGCCGCCTCGAGGACGCCGGCTGCGCCGCGGTGATGCCGCTCGGCTCGCCGATCGGCAGCGGCATGGGCATCCGCAACCCGTACAACCTGCGGCTGATCGTGGAGGCGGCGCGCGTACCCGTGATCCTCGACGCCGGCATCGGCACGGCCTCCGACGCCGCGCTCGCGATGGAGGCCGGCTGCGACGGCGTGCTGCTGGCCAGCGCGGTGTCGCGCGCCGAGGACCCGGTGCGGATGGCGCGCGCGATGCGCCTCGCCGTCGAGTCGGGCCGGCTGGCGTTCGAGTCCGGCCGGATCCCACGCCGCCTCTACGCGGAGGCGTCCACGCCGGCCGAGGGAGTGGCGGAGCTGACATGACCGGCGAATCGCTCGTCGAGGGCCTGGCCACGCGCTGGCGCACCGCCTGGACCGAAGGCACGCGTGGCTCGTTCGCCGCCTGCTGCTCGGCCGGCGTCCAGTACGAGGACCCGGTCGCGCGCGAGCCGCTGACCGGTCTCGACGCCATCGCCGAGCACGCGCAGAGCCTCCGCAAGGCGCTGCCCGACCTGCGCATCGAGGCCGTGGGCCAGGCGGTCACGGAGGGCCAGTTCGCCTGCGTGCCGTGGCGCCTGCTCGGCACCCACCGCGGCGCGCTCGCCGCCATCCCCGCGAGCAATCGCTTCGTCGTGGTCCAGGGGGTCCACTACCTCGAGGTGGCCGACGGCCGCGTCCGCCGCGCGCGCGGGTTCTTCGACCTCTACGACGCCGCCATCCAGCTCGGCTTGCTGCCGGGCCGCGGCAGCCTCGCCGAGTCGGCGCTGATGCTCGTGCGCGGCTTCGGGCTGCGCGCCCGCGCGTAGGCGCGGGCAGCGGATAAGGTCGCGCCGTGATCGGCAGGCAGCTCGGCGGCTACCGGATCGAGTCCGAGATCGGGCGCGGCGGCATGGGCGTCGTCTACCTCGCCGAGCAGGTGCGGCTCGAGCGCCGGGTGGCCCTCAAGGTGATCTCGCCGGAGCTGGCGCACGACGCCGCCTTCCGCACGCGCTTCGAGCGCGAGTCGCGCGTGGCCGCGTCGATCGACCATCCGAACGTCGTCCCGATCTACGAGGCGGGCGAGGCCGAGGGACTGCTGTACCTGGCGATGCGCCACGTCCCCGGGAGCGACCTCAAGGCCGCCCTCGCGCACGGGCCGCTCGAGCCCGGCCGCGCGATCGCGATCGTCGGCCAGATCGCCTCCGCCCTCGACGCCGCGCACGCCCGCGGCCTCGTGCACCGCGACGTGAAGCCGGGCAACGTGCTGATCGAGGGCGCGCCGCCCCGCGAGCGCGCTTACCTGACCGACTTCGGGCTCACGAAGCGGCTGTCGTCGACCAGCGGGATCACCGCGACAGGCTTCGTCGTCGGCACGCTCGACTACATCGCGCCCGAGCAGGTGGAGGGCGCCGCGATCGACGCGCGCACCGACGTGTACGCCCTCGCGTGCGTCCTGTTCCACACGCTGAGCGGGCGGGTCCCGTTCGAGCGCGAGAACGACATGGCGAAGATGTACGCGCACGCGAAGGTGGAGGCGCCGCCGCTGCTCGAGGTCGTGCCCGCGCTGCCGCGGGCCCTCGACGAGGTGGTGCGCCGCGGGATGGCGAAGGACCCGGCGGAGCGGTTCGCGTCCGCGGGGGACCTCGGGCGCGCGGCCGAGGCGGCGGTGCACGGCGGGTCGCCGACCGTGGCGGAGAGGAGCGTCGCCATCGGAGCGGCGGCGCCCGGCGGGAGCACCGTCGCGGAGACGCCGCTGCCGGGGCCGCCGGCCGGGCCGCCGGTCCCCGGGGAGCCGCCGACCGCCGAGACGCAGCCGCTGCCCGCGGTGGCCCCGCCGCCCGCGCCGCCGTCCCCGGTTCGGCCAGCCCCGCCGCAGCCCGCGCGCGCCGCGGCCCCGCCGCCGCCGCCCGTCTACCAGCCTCCCCCTCCCCCCGAGAGATCCGGCGACGGCACCCGGACCGCCCTGATCGCCACGGCGGTCATGCTGGCGTTGATCGTCGGCGTCGCCGTGGCGCTGCTCGCCACGGGCGCGCTGGGCGGCGGCGACGACGAAGAGGGCGGCGAGCCCGCCACCTCCACCGAGGCTCGCACCACCGAGACCGTCACCGAGGAGCGCACCACCGAGACGACGCCGGAAACGACGACCGAGACGACCCCGCCCGACGACGGACCCACCGACTTCGACTACGGACCCCTCAACAGCGAGGCCGCGAGCTTCAGGACCGTGGTGCCCACCGGCGACGGATGGTCCGAGCCGGACGTGAGCGAGCTGGCCGGCGGCGAGATCCTGCGCACCCGCCTGACCGGTCCCGACGGCCTCGAGATCATCATCGACCACACTCCGAACGAGGCCGCGACCTTCAAGCCGCCGGAGCGCTGCGAGGAGACCCAGCACCCGACGGTCCAGTACACGGCGCGCTGCGTGTTCACCGGCGGAACGCTGGAGCCGTGCAAGCGCTCGCGCTGCATCGACTACCTGCTGAACGCGTTCGAGGACGGGCCCGGCTGGGCGGTCGTGGTCGGCGGCGGGGACTTCGCCGACACGGAGGCGATCTCGAAGCGCGTCGTCGCGGCGTTCGAGCCGCAGGGCCTCGGCGGCCCCTAGCCGCCCACGAGGAACTCGAGCAGCGCCTTCTGCGCGTGCAGGCGGTTCTCCGCCTGGTCCCACACGGCCGATCGCTCGCCGTAGAGCACGTCCTCGGTGATCTCCTCGCCCGGGTGCGCCGGGAGGCAGTGCAGGGCCACCGCGTCCGGCCGCGCGCCGCTCAGCAGCGCCTCGTCGAGCCGGAAGGGCTCGAGCAGCCGACGCTTGGCGTCGGAGTCCTCGTCGCCCATGCTCACCCAGACGTCGGTGTAGACGGCGTGCGCGTCCATCACGGCGTCGCCGGCGTTCGACGTCACTCGCGAGCCCGAGCGCTCGGCTATCGCGGCGTCCGGCCGCAGCTCGTCCGGCGTGGCCGCCACCACCTCCATGCCGGCGAGCCCGCCGAGGAGCATCAGCGAGTTCGTCACGTTGTTGCCGTCGCCCACGTAGGCGAGCTTGAGGCCGCGCAGCTCGCCGAAGCGCTCGCGCAGCGTCAGCAGGTCGGCCAGCGCCTGGCACGGATGGTGCCCCTCGGAGAGCATGTTCACGACGGGCACGCTCGAGTGCTTCCGCAGCTCCTCCAGCTTCGCGTCCGGGCCCGTCCGCAGGCAGATCGCGGCCACCATCCGGGAGAGCACCAGCGCGAAGTCCCGCAGCGACTCGCCGCGCGAGAGCTGCGTCTCGCCCTCGCGCAGCACCACCGCGTGCCCGCCGAGCTCGCGGATCCCGACCTCGAACGACACTCGCGTGCGCGTGGACGGCTTCTCGAAGACGAGCGCCACGCCGCGCCCGGCCAGCGCATCCGACGCGTGCCGGTCTGCCTTCAGCTCGGCTGCGCGATCGAGCAGCCGTGCGAGCTGGTCGCCCGTAAGCTCCCCGCCGGTGAGGAAGTGACGCGTCACCCGGGGATCGTAGTCCGGGCCCTCACGTGGAACCTGTTCCACGGCCGCGACCACCCGCCGGACCCGGCTCTCCTCACCCCGCGCTCGCGGGTGCTCGGCGTGGAGGAGCGCGGCGCGACCCACGTCCACGTGAACCGCCCGCTCGATAGCGAGTTCCACCGCTTCGTGGCAGGCCTCGAGTGGGACGTCGCGCTGCTCCAGGAGACGCCGCCGCGCTGGCTGCGGCCGCTCTGCCGGGCGGCGGAGGCGAGCGGGGCGTCGGCGCTCACCTCGCGCAACACGCTCGCGTTCGCGCGTACCGCGATCGCCCGCCTCAACCCCGACCTGATCGCCTCGAACGAGGGCGGCTCGAACCAGGTCCTCGCGCGTCCGCCGTGGCGGATCGAGGACGTGCGGCGCCGCGAGCTGGCACGGCGACCCGAGCGGCGCACGCTGATCTGGACGCTGCTCGCGCGCCCCGACGGCGCGCGCCTGGCGGTGGCGAACCTGCACGCGAGCACGGGTGGCCGGGAGGGCACGCGAGCGGACGTCTGCGAGTCGGCGCGGCTCGCCACGGAGTGGGCCGGCGACGTGCCGCTCGTGTACGGCGGCGACCTCAACCTGCGCCCGGCGCGGGCGCCCGACGTGTTCGCGGAGCTGCGCTCGCGCTTCGGCCTGAACGGCGAGGCGCCGGGCGCCGCGATCGACCACCTGCTCGTCCGCGGCGCGCGGCCGCTCGGGCCCCCGGCCGCCCGCCACGCGGAGCTGCGGCGCCGCGACGGGCTGCTGGTGCGCCTGTCCGACCACGCGTACGTCACCGCCGCGTTCGAAGTGGGATAGTCCAGGCCCCCAGTATCGAAGGAGGAGACGGCATGGCTGAATCGTCGGGAGGCTCTCGAAGCGGATCCGGCTCGCGCAGTTCCGGCGGAAGCCGAGGCGGCTCCGGCTCGCGCTCGCGCAGCGGCGGCTCGAGCTCGCGCAGCGGATCGTCGGCCAAGAGCGGCGGCTCCACGCGTAGCAAGAGCGCTTCCTCGCGCAGCGGCTCGTCGGCCAAGAGCGCGTCGTCGCGCAGCGGCTCCGGCTCCTCGCGTAGCAAGAGCGCTTCCTCGCGCAGCGGCACCGGCTCGCGCACCAAGAGCGCTTCCTCGCGCAGCGGCTCCGGCACCAGCTCGTCGCGCTCGTCCGGCTCGAGCTCCCGCAGCGGCAGCTCCCGCTCCGCCGGCTCGCGCAGCGGAACCTCCTCGCGGAGCAAGTCCGCCCAGCGCGCCGGCGCGAAGAAGGGCGGTCAGACCCGCGCGCGCCAGCAGCAGGCCGAGAAGGCCGGCCGCCAGGCCACGCAGGCCGCCGAGGCCGCGGTCGGGACCGAGTTCTCCGGCAAGTCCGTCGCCGAGCTGCGCGACGCCCTCGCCCGCGGCGTCGTGGCACCGCTGAACATCGTGATGATCAGCCGCGACCGCATCGAAGAGGCGTTCGACGACGCGGTCAAGCGCGGCCGGGTGACCCGCGACGACGCGCAGGAGCTGATGCAGGGCCTGCTCGAGCGCGGCCGCAAGCAGACGAACGACGTGCTCAGCGACCTCGAGCAGCTGCTCGGGCGCGGCGGAGGCGCCGTCGAGACCGCGCGCAAGCAGGCGAGCACCGCGACCAAGAAGGGCCGCAGCCGCGTGCGCGAGGCGGTCGATCCCGCGATCGCGACCGTCGACCGGGTGCGCCGGACCGCCGGCGTGGGGCCGAACTTCCCGATCCTGGGATACGACGACCTCACGGCCGCCCAGGTGCAGAGCCGGCTGGACGGCCTGAC
>DASVVS010000110.1:0-38153 GCA_036386455.1 Thermoleophilaceae bacterium | reverse complement strand
GGGCAAGAAGTTCGTCGCCGCGAACAGCTGCGCGGTCTGCCCGTTCATGAAGATGATCACGCTGCCCAAGCTGCGCGACGCGCTGCGCGACGGCGGCCCGGCCTACACGGTCAAGGTCGACCCCGAGCTCGCCGAGCGGGCGCGGGTGCCGATCGAGCGCATGGTGGCGATCGGCGGCTAGCGGGCGCCCGCTCGGCCCTCGGTCGAACAGCGGAGGGGCGTATCGAACCCCCCGGGACGCGAGAGCGGGTAGACCTGCCGCCCCGCCGGCTGCCCACGAGGCCGGGCGCTGCTGCTTCTCGCGCGGAGCGATAGTGCGGAGACGCCCCGCGCGCTCGCAGCCGCGTCTACGCCCCCACTACGCCGCGGCCCGAGGAACTGGGCACCCAGCCGCCCTCTTCACTAGCAGAGCGGCCGTATGACACGGAGACGATCGATGTCGTGTCGGCGTGGTCGCGCCCCCGCTCGCTATCGAAGGCTGGCCGGGAGCCGCTGGACCTGTGTGAGAACGCTGCCCTCCATGTTTTGTTGACGGCCCTTGCGAGTGAGCCAGTACATCCAGTTGGGCACGCCCGGCAGGAGCCGGGTCGCGTAGATGCCATTCTGCAGCTGCCGGCAGTCGTCCACGGTGGGCGGCCTGCCGGTGACCTCCGCGCGCTCGAGAAGGTCCCTCGCCTGGTCCTCGAGGCGGGCCTTGGCATGCGCGACCTGAGAGTTGGCCTGGGCGATGTCGAGGATCTCGATCAGGGCGGGCAGCATCGGCAGGCCCGGGCGCAGGAGGTAGCCGGCGAGCGAGAGGTCCAGCAGCAGGCCGAGGACAATGGTCAGGAGAAAAATGCCGCCGGCGGTCCACCGCAGGAACTGGGCGTAATTGGCGTGGTCTTGGCGCGCCCACGTGATCGTCGACCGTTGGCAGATGAGAACGTCAACGGGGTGCCTGGCCGTGCCGGTGTCGGCGTACCAGTCGCGCAGGCCGTCGATGCTCTGTCTCCGGGCCCAGTTGCGGATGTCCTCGTCGACCGGGCGGACGCCGACGGCGCCCGCGCTCCAGGGCAGGTCGAGGACCTTGGTGTCGAAGAGCTCCTGCGCCTGAGCACCGTCGCGGCGCAGACGCTGCTCGTAGACATCGAGAACGGCACGACTGAAGAGCAGCCAGGCGGCGGCGACGGCGCTGATGTACTCCCCGGTCGACGGCTCGAGCAGTGCCACAACGACGCCGACGGTGCCCAAGCTGATGCTCGCGCCGAGACGCGCCACGCGGAAGCGTCGTGCCACCGCGTAGCGGCGGCGGAAGGCTCGGGCGAGAAGCAACGCGTCGTCTTCGTTCTGGCGCTGGAAGATCGTCGTCGGGCTCATGGGCGGGGCATCCGCCAGTCGAAGAGCTTCTTCCACTCCTCGACGGCGTCCCGCTCGCTGCCGGCGTCCTCGAGCCGGACGGCCTTCTCGGCGATGCGCTGCCAGTCAGTCAGGGTCTTGGCGGCCGCCTGCCGGTCTGCGACTGTCATGCGGCCATTGACCGTCGGCCCGATCGCGGCAGGATCAGGCCAGTCTTCGACGATGCGCTCGGCGGCGCTGGCCAAGAACCAAGTGATCTCGTCCTGGTAGCGACCGAACGGGGCCGATACGAGCGTCTGCGCCATGACCTCAAGCAGGAACGGCGGCTTGATGGGCTCGTTGAAGTTGCGGTTGATTCCCTTGATCATCTTGACCAAGGGAACGAACTTCTCGTCGCACTGGCCGTTCTTCTTCGTGCTCTGCTCGTGGTGGAGCTTGGGGTTAGTGGAAATCCAGTCCGAGCGCTCGGCGTTTGGGATCTCCCAGCCGCCGCCCTTGCGCTTGAAGGCCGGGACGACGTCGAAGGACGCGACCTCGTCGTCCATGCCGAACTTGACCGTGCAGCCAAAGCCGTCGGGGATGACGCCGGAGTACTTGGCCGCGAGGAGCTTCCGGAGTTCCTCGAGCACCACAGACGGGTGTTGGTCACGCAGGTTCGCTTGCGGGCCCTTCGGGTCGATCACCACGAAGATGTCGACGTCCTTGAGCTTCTTGGTCTTGGTGTCCCGGCGGTAGCTGCCGGTGAGGAAGTGGTCCTCGAGCTGCCAGCTGGCCTCGACCAGCTCGCGGATGTCCTTGTGCTTGGAGGCCGCGAAGTCCTGCTCGGCCCTCGTGATCTCGAGGGTCTTCTTGCACTTAATGAAGGCGTCGTCGACGTAGCTCATATCTGGTGATCACCTCAGGTGGCGGAGGCTGGCGCGGGCGTGCGGAGCTTCGGCGAGGCTTCCGAACGAGGTCAAGTGCAGGCCGGCGGTCGAGTACCGCACGCCGGGGCTCCAGCCGTCCTGGGGTGTGCGCGACTTGCGAAAGGTGCAGAAGAGCTTGTACGTCGTGCCCGAGGGCACAGAGCTGACCTTCGCCAGATAGCGCGACATCGCCGCCTGCGAGTTCTCAAACTGACCGACGCCGCTGACGTCGTACGAGACCGGGAACTCGAAGATCGGGCGGACCGTGCCGTTGGGCCGGTGGCACTCGAGCACGACCGTTTCAAGCGACTGCTCCTCGATCCACGCGGCGATGGCCTCTTGGTCGAGGTCCCAGCGGGCCGCGTTGCTGGGCGTGATGCCCAGGAGCGCCAGGATGTCCCCGATCGCGCCCATGATCACGTCGCTCAGGTAGGTCGCCGTGTGGGTCCGGGTGTAGACCGTCGTCGAGGTGGTGGTGCTCATCAGTCTTCCTTGGCCGCCCAGTGAGCGAGCGCGGCGAGGTCCACGGCCGAGCCCGTCGGACCGGCGGCGCTGCTGGTCTCTGCTGGGGCGCCCGGCTCGTCAGCGGAGAGGTGCGCCTGTCCCTGGACGGTGCTCCGCACCAGCTTGGCCATGGGCTCGACCTGCGGCACATGCAGGGTCCAGTCGGCCGCGCTGGCGGCCCCCGGCACCGGGTTGAGGTTCTCCTCCATCGTCAGCGCAGGGCCGCCTGAGACGGTGCCTATCTCGAGCTCCATCTCGTCGGCGATGAGCACCAGCGGCCGCTTCTCGAGGTGGCCCGCCGAGATCAGCATGCGGCCGACGGCGTCGAGCGGCGTGAGCGCCGCGTCAACGTCGGCGCGCTCGATCGACGAGCTGCGCTCGAGCGTGTCGCCGATGAGCGCCTTGATGGTCGCCCATACCTGGGGCCCACTGCGCTCAGGCGACGCGGCGACATCCCTACGCCGCCGCACGTCGCACCTCCTGCTGCCGGGCGACCTTGAGCCGGCGGGCGATTTGGAGCAGGTCGGACGTCTCGAGGGAGTTGGGGTCCAGGACGGTGCGGCGGTTCCCGGCGAGGGCCTCGGTAACGACCTTACGGATGCGGCGGCCGTCGAGTCCGACGAGCTCGCGCGCGACTTGGCCCAGGTGCGGGTCCTGGGAGATCATCGCCAGCTTCGGGTACGCCTTGCCGAAGTCGGTCAGGGTCCGCTCGAGGATCGCGCGAAGAGCCACCTCATCGGGGAGCGGAATCTCCAGGGCGAGGTCGGCGCGCGACCGGAAGGCCTCATCGAGCGCGGTCGTGAAATTTGACGTGGCGACAAAGATGATGTTCGGGTGCTCGCGGGCGTTGCGGTCGAGTGCCATGAGAACAGCGTCGGTGGCACGGTGCACGTCGGCCGGGTTGGCGGCGAGCGACGCCTCGCTGCGGGCAACGGCCATCGACTCGACCTCGTCCAGGAGCACGACCGTCGGCGTGTTGTCGTCGGCCAACAACGGGATGTGGTCGCACAACAGCTCGAAGACGCGCTGCTGGGACTGGCCGTGATCGGCGCTCATTATCCCGTGCGGGTTGATCTCGATCAGGCGAGCAGTTCCTCCCGCAAGCGGTGCGAGCTCCTGTGCGACGCCGCGCGCCAGAGTCGTCTTCCCTGTGCCCGGCGGCCCGTATAGCAGGATCATGCCGTGCAGCGAGGTGACGTCGAAAGGCAGCTCGCTACGCAGCCGCAGCGCAAGGATCGCCTGGTTGAGCAACCGTGCCTTCACCTCGTCGGACGCGACAATCGACCCCCAGGAGGCCTCGAGGTCCGGGTGCGGCAGCTTCCTGTTCTCAGTGATGTACTCGCCGACGTTCATGTCTCTGTCCTCGTGCCGCGCTCCATTGCTTGCTTCATCGTACCGAACGAGTCGGCATACTAAACAGCACCATGCGGTGCGTTCTAGATTTCAGCGATCAAAACTGTGGAGAGAGCGGAGTTTCCAGGGGCGTCGGTCGGTAGGCTCCGCCCTGTGAAGACCTTCGACCCCGCCGTCGTCGGCCGTCGGGTCCGTGAGGAGCGAGAGAAAGCGGGGATGTCGCTCTCGCAGCTCGCCGCGGGTTCGGGCCTGACGAAGGCGTATCTGGTGAGGCTGGAGAACCAAGGTGGCAACCCAACACTCGATGCGCTGATGGGCATCGCTGACGCCTTAGAACTGACCGTTGCCGACCTGGTCGACCGGCCGAGGCTGTCGTTTGACCTCTCCGAAGCGCCGCCCCCGCCGTCGCTGCTCGCGTACGCCGACGAGTTCGGATTGACTAGCGCAGAGGTGCGGATGCTCGCGTCGATCCAATTCCGTAGAGGTGAGCGGCCGAGAAGCTCGGAGCGGTGGAAGTACATCCATGACTCTCTCCGGGCAAGTCGAGAGTTCGACAGGGACGATGGCGACGACAGCGACTAACCGCCGCCACTGGCGCGAGCCGCTTGTGCAGAGACTGCTCGAGAGAAGCCGAGAGCAGAACCCGGAAATCGTCGTGGAGCGTTACGCCAACAAGCTACGGCGTGATGCCGGGCAGGACTCGCTGCCGATTCGTCCCGACCAGATCGCTTCGATCAAGGGGATACGGCTCCGCCGGGCCAAGGGCCACCCGTTCGCCGGCCGGATCTACGTTGAGGAGGACGGGCAGCTGGTGATGGATGTCAACGCCTCAGATACACCCGCCCGCCAGAACTTCACGCAGGCCCACGAGCTCATCCACACCGCCTTCCCCAACTTCAAGGAAGAGAAGCGCTACCGGAGCGAGACCATCGAGATGGAGCGCCATCCGCCAAACCGGGAGGAGGAGTACTTGTGCGACTACGGTGCGGCGGCTTTGTTGATGCCAGCTGAACTCGTCGAGGGAAAGTATTCAGTGCGCAATGGCCTACGCGACGCGGAGCGTCTCGCTGCCGACGCCAGAGTCAGCATTGAGGCGGCCGCCAACCGGCTCGTCTCGCTTGCCGATGAGCCGGCGATCCTTCTCTGCATGGTTTGGATGCATAAACCCGCCGATCGCTCGGCGCTTCGCCGCGGCGACGACATCCCGAGGCGATTGCGCGTGCGTTATGCGTTCTCTCGCCACCTCGACATCTTCTTGCCGAGGTACAAGGGCTGCGACGAGGGCAGCGTGTACGAGCGGGCATCACGCAGTCATCGTTCAGCTCCCGTAGAGGACGTGGCGCACTTGCCCGGCTTGCCCCAAGCGGGCCTGTTCCGCCTACAGGCTAAGCGTTATGGCGCCGGGGATCTCGAGCGAGTCTTGGTCATTGGACGGCCAACGGCCTGAGTAGCAGGGGGCCTCCCATTCCGCGTGGTCGCGACTCTGCGGCGGTCGACCAGAGTGCTCCTTCCGCGTGAAAGCGGGAGCACCATCGCCCAGGTTCAATCGCCGATACTCGTCTAGCTTAAAGCGGAGGGGGGAGGATTCGAACCTCCGTGGGACCGGCGAACCGGTCCCCGCGAGCGCACAGGGCGCAACGCTGCAATCAGCCTCTCTGCCACCCCTCCGTGCAGTGCAAATATCCTCTACGGCGCCTCCGTCTTGGGAATTAGGCGGCCGCCGACGGCTCGGCGAACACGGCCACCTGCGGGCTCGCGAACGCGGAGATCAGCTCCGAGATGTTCGACCGCAGGGCTCGCTCGGCGACCGGGTCGAGCATCGTCGCGAGGCTCGGGATGCCGAGGTCGAAATCGGCCCGGAAGTAGACCGTCGTCGCGTCGTCGTCCGCCTCCACGCGCCACTCGCCGGAGAACGAGGCCAGGTCGCCCTCGGTCTGGACGAAGGTCATCGTCCGTGCCTCGCGGTCGACGCGGTCGATCTCCTGCCACTTCAGGACCCCGTTGCGGAAGTTGACCTCCCAGTCGGAGCGCATCGCCCCGTCGGGCTCGGGCGTTACTCGTACGGCCCTGACGGAGCTGGCGATGCTCGGGTAACGCTCGACGTTCGCGAGCCGTTCGAAGATCGCGTCGTGGTCTCCGTTCTCGACTCTTCCTTCGATGAAGACCTCTGGCATTCGGCTTCTCCTTCGCTGTCGTTCTGTAGTGGGAGCTCCGCCGCCCGGATCGCGCGCGCCGCGCCCGTGAGCGCCTCGACGAGCTGGTCCACGTCGGCGTCCGTCATCACCGCCGGCGGCGTCAGCCGCAGGACCGCGTGCGCGTTGAGCGAGTGGTTGACGATCACGTCGCGCGAGAGGAGCTCGAGCGTGAACTCGCCGACGAGGTCCGGCCGCACCAGCTCGATGCCGATCAGCAGCCCGCGGCCGCGGACCTCGGTGACCAGCTCGGGGCACTCCTTCGCCATGACCTCGCGCACAGCCGCGAGCAGCTTCTCGCCGAGCGCGCGCGAGCGCTCCACGATGTCCTCCTCGCCGATCGCCTGGAGCGCCGCGACCGCGGCCGACATGGCCACGGGCGAGCCGGCGAACGTCGCCGACTGGAGCATCGGGTCGCGGTTGATCGCGCCGTAGGCCTCCTCGGTGCAGACGGCGGCGGCCACCGGCACGACACCGCCGGAGAGGCCCTTGCCGACCAGCATCACGTCCGGGCGGATCCCCTCGGGGTCGATGCCCCACCAGGTCCCCAGCCGGCCGAGCCCGGTCTGGATCTCGTCGATGATCAGGAACGCGCCGTACTCGCGGCAGAGGCGCTCGACCTCGGTCAGGTAGCCCTCCGGCGGGATCACGACACCGCCCTCGCCCTGGACCGGCTCGAGGATCACGGCGCAGTCGTCGTGACGCTTGAGCACCTCCTCGAGCGCGGCCGGATCGCCGTACTCGACGTGGTGGGCGAGCAGCAGCGGCCGGAACGGGTTCTGGTACTTCTCGTTGGCCGTCGCGCTGAGCGCGCCCAGGGTCTTGCCGTGGTAGCCGCGCTGCATCGACACGAGCGTGCGCTTGCCGGCGCAGCGGGCGAGCTTGATGCCCACCTCCACGGCCTCGGCGCCGGAGTTCACGAAGTGCGCGTAGTCGAGGCCGGGCGGGCAGACCCCGGCAAGGGCCCCGGCCGCCTCGGCCAGCCGCGGCTCGAGCAGCACGCGCGTGGACATCGGGTTGGTGAAGAGCTGCTCGGCGACCGCGTACACGACCGTGGGATGGCAGTGGCCGAGGATGAAGACGCCGTAGCCGCCGCAGTCGAGGTACGCGCGCCCGTCGGAGCACAGGACGTGCGCGCCCGAGGCCGCGATCTCCACCGGTGCCGCGAGGTACTCCGCGAGCGCCGCGCGCCCCTTGCCGACGTGCTGGCGGTAGGCCTCCACGAGCTGGCTGCGGTCGGCGCCGCCCTCGGCCAGCTGGCGGCGCCCGATCTCGAAGAGGTCGGGTACCGGCCGCGGCTGTGGCTGGTCGAGCTCCTTGGCCATCAGACCCCCGCGAGCTCCTCCGCCTCGGCCGCGGGCGACCACGTGCGCTCGACCGTCAGCGAGAGCACGTCACGCAGCTGGTCCCTGGTCGGGTGCGGCGGAGCGCCGGGGATCTCCGACCAGTTGCACGGGAACGGGTCGTCGGTCCCGAAGACCATCGCCAGCGCGATCAGGCCGCGGAAGCGCTCCTGCGAGCGCTCGTCGAACTCGCTCAGGAACGCCGGCACGATCAGGCGCTTGACCATCTCGACGTCGAAGGTCGGCACCCGCGCGACCTCCACGCCGTGCTCGGCCATCGTGTCGACGCAGGTGTCGATCAGATCGTCGACCTCGATCGCCTCGGGTCCGGCGGTGGCCCAGTACTCCTCGCCGTTCGGCTTGCCGGCGCGCAGCAGCCCGGCCAGCGCCTTGGCGAAGATGTCCTGCGGCATGTAGTCGGCGTGCGCCCGCGGCGGCCACGGAAGGAACGGCAGCGTGCCGGTCGAGATGCCCTTCAGCACCTTGTGCAGCGCCTGCTCGCGGGTGATGCGGCCGGTGCGCGAGTCCGAGAACAGCAGCGGCGGGCGGATGATCGCGTAGGGCAGGCCCGACCCGCGGACGAGGTCCTCGGCCTGCATCTTGCTCTGGAGGTACTCGCGCAGCCCGCCGGCCACGCCCTCCTCCTCGCCCTCGAGCATCTCCGCGCGGTCGATGAAGGCGGAGCTCGTGTAGATGATCGGCGCGTCGGCGTCGGCGGCGAACTGCAGGATCCGCTCGGTGCCGCGCACGTTCAGCCCGTGGATCACCGAGTGGTCGGTCTTGAACTCGACGACGGCGGCGCAGTGGATGATCGCCTTGACCGTCTTCGCGAGCTCGTCGTAGTCGCGGTCGCCGAGGCCGAGCTTGTCGTCGGTCAGCGAGCCGCGGTAGCTCTTGACGTTCTCGCACTCCTGCGCGAGCGGCGTGTTGTGCACGAGGCACGCCAGGTCCTCCTCGCCCATCAGCTCGTCGATCAGCGAACTGCCGACCACGCCGGTTCCTCCGGTAACGAGCACTGTCTCGCCACTCATCCGATCTCCTCCGCCCTCATGCGATTTGCAGTTCGGCCCCGCCCACGGCATCGACCAGCGCGGCTGCGGTGCGCGGACGGCCCGGGGGGTGGAAGGCGAGCGCCCTCGTGGCGCCCGCCAGGTAGTTCACGTCGTCGGACGCGACGAACGCCATGCCGCCCGCCAGCTCGACGGCGATGGCCACGGCGCGCGTGATCGAGTCCTGGGCGGCGTAGCGGCAGAGGAGCGCGCGCGTGAGCAGCCACGAGCCCTTCTCGCCGGCCTCGAGGCGGTGAGCGATGCCCTCCAGCGAGGCCATCACGCTCTCCAGCTCCCCGATCGCGTTCAGCGCCTGCGACGCGTCCCCGCGCGGCTGGGCGATGGCCCGCTCCACGAGCGCGCTCGCCGCGCCGAGGTAGGAGGCGGTCATCAGCAGGGCGAACCACAGGAAGCCCGCCTCCTGGACCGCGTCGAGCTGGTCGGAGCCCGGCTCTCCGAGCGGAAAGACCAGCTCGTCGTCGACCGCGACGTCGTTGAGGATCACGGCGTCGCTCTCCGCGCCCGCAAGCACGTGGCTGCCCCAGAACGGCTCGATCGCCACGCCCTCGGCGTCCGCCGGCACCATCGCCACAGCCAGCTCGTCTCCGTCGCCGTTCTCGCTCTGCACGGTCACCGAGGCCGTGAGCAGGTCCATCGAGCGCGACAGGCTGCACGGCTTCTTCTTGCCGGTCACGTAGATGCGCTTGCCGTCGCGGCGGGCGGTCATCGTGGGCGAGAAGACGCCCTGCCCGCGGGTTCCCTCCGCGAAGCCCGACGCCAGCAGCTTGCCGCCGTCGGCGATCGCCTCGAGCAGCATCCACTCGAAGCCGTCGCCGTCCTGGTCGAGCTCCACCACGCTCGCGACGGAGAAGTGGTGCATCGTGGTCGCGACGGCGAGCGACGGTGAGCGCGAGCCGATCGCGCGCTGGACCTGGATGGCGGTCAGCGGGGTGGCCCCGAAGCCGCGGTAGTCGTTCGGCACCACGAGCGCCGCGCCGCCGGCCTCGCGGAACCACTCGATGGCCTGGTTGCCGGGCGACTCGAGCTCCGAGAGCGGCGCCGACGCGAGCTGGGCGTCGAGCCCCGGCAGGCATGCCTCCAGGGTCTGTCGTTCCTCGTGTAGAAACCTCACCTGATGCCCCTTCTGCCTGCCTCGCCCGACGGAACCCCCCGTTAGGGCGGTGGCCCGCGCTGTGGTCGCCATTTATCTCCGCATTCAGCGCTCTTCGGGTATTTAGCGAGGAGCTGGCGACACTTGAGGGGTATTGCACCCCCCATTTGGTGGGTAGGACCGAACGACCGAGCCAAACGTCCGCAGCAATCTTTGCTTTTGGAGTAACGCGTGATAGACCTCCGCGCCATGCTGGCGGTCCGAGAGGCACGGCCGGGCCAGTCAGTCGGGGGGGCAGGACCGCCGCTAGCGCTGCTCCCCGGCTGGGCGGGTCGCAGCTCGTGGTGGGAACCGATGCTCGAGGCGATGCCCGAGCCCCCTCGCCGCGCCCTGCTCTTCGACCTGCTCGGCCACGGAGCTTCGGCCGCGCCGCGTGACGGCTACTCCCTGGAGCGTCAGGCGGAGCTCCTGGCGCGCGAGCTCGAGGAGCGCGACGCGTCTCCCGCGCTGCTCGTCGGCCACTCCGTCGGCGGCCTGATCTGGACCGCCCTGGCCGCGCGTGCGCCCGAGCACGTCGCCGGGCTCGTGCTGGTCGACGTCCCGCCGAACCTGAAGCACCGCCACATGACCCTGCTCGCGCGGCTCACCCTGCTGCCGGTCGTCGGAGCGGCCTCGTGGCGGCTCGCCCCCGACGCGGTGGTGGCGTACGGCATGAAGCTGGTCGTCGCCCCGGGCTACTCGATCCCGCGCCAGGTCGTGCGCGAGTCGCGGGCGATGAGCCATCGCAGCGCGCGGCTCGTGGCCGCGGCCGCGGAGGACTACGTGAAGCGGGTCGACGTCGTCGAGACGCTGCGCGAGGCAGGCAAGCCGACGCTCGTCCTCTGGGGCGAGGAGGAGCAGTACTTCCCCGTCGCGGCCGCGCGCGAGTTCGAGCCGGTTGCGGAGGTCGTCACCATCCCGGGCGCCGGTCACACGGCGTACCTGGAGAAGCCTGAGGCGGTCGCGCGAGCCGTGGAACGGTTCGCGGCCGGCCTCGCAGCTCCAGCGGCGCATGACTGAGCGCCGCAACCCGCCACAGGAGGAGCTCTACCGCCGTCGCTGGACGATCTTCGTCATCTGCAGCGTCGGCGGGTTCCTGGCCTATCTCGACGCGACGATCGTCAACGTCTCGGTGCCAGAGCTCCAGAGGGCCTTCGACGCCGACGTGGTGACCGTCGCGTGGGTCGTGAACGCCTACAACATCGCGTTCGCCGTGCCACTCGTGGCGATGGGGCGGCTGGCCGACCAGTTCGGCCGCCGTCGCCTGATGCTCAACGGCCTCACGCTCTTCGGCGTCGGTTCGTTGCTCTGCGCGATCGCCCCCTCGATCGAGGTGCTCATCGCCGCGCGCGTCCTGCAGGGCCTCGGCGCGAGCATCCTCGTCCCGCTCACCCTGGCGACCACGATCATGGTCTTCCCGCCGGAGCAGCGCGGCAAGGGCGTCGCGATCCAGGCGGTCGTCGGGAACCTCGGCGCCGTCGTCGGGCCGGTGGCGGGCGGCCTGCTCCTGGAGTACGCGTCCTGGCCGTGGATCTTCTGGATCAACGTGCCGGTCTGCGTGATCGTGTTCGTCCTCATGCGGCGGCTCGTGCCCGAGACCTACGACCCGGCCGCCGGGCGGCGCGTGGACGTGGCCGGGATGGCGCTGCTCGGCGGGACCGTCCTGGCCCTCAGCCTGGCGTGCGTGAAGGGCAACGACTGGGAGTGGGGCTCCCCGGCGATCGTCGGCCTGCTGGTCGCGGCGGTCGTGCTCGCGGGCTTGTTCGTGCTCTCCCAGCGGCGCAGCAAGTCGCCGACGGTGACGCCGGCCATCGCCAAGAACACGCAGTTCGTGGCCGTGGTCGCGGCGTTCGTCGTGTTCAGCCTCGGCATGCTGGGCACGTTCTTCCTGCTGATCGTGGGCATGGTCGAGCTCTGGGGCTACTCGGAGATCAAGGCCGCGATGGCGACGCTCGCGATCCCGGCGGGCGCGATGCTGGTGGCGCCCTTCACCACCCGCTTCACGGACCGCGTCGCCCCGCGCGCGCTGCTGGTGCCGGCCGTGCTCGCGACCGTCGTGGGCATCGCGCTGCTCGGCTCCTTCCCGGCCGAGCCCGACTACCTCAAGATCCTGCCGAGCCTCCTGCTGGTCGGCGTCGGGGCGGGCGTGATGTTCCCGGTCGGGTTCGCGGGCGGGATGGGGCGGCTGCCCGGCCAGGAGTTCGGGCTGGGCGCGGGCCTGCTGAACGTGGCCCGCGCGATCGGGTCCGCGCTCGGCGTCGCGCTGATCGCGGCGATCTTCACCGGCGCGGCCGAGTCGCGCTTCGAGGACGTGCGCGACCAGGTGCGGACCTACGCCGCCGCCAACGGCTATCCGGCGCCCCAGGCGGAGGCGATCGCGAAGCGGCTCGAGTTCGGTGACCAGCGGCGGATCGAACCGCTGCCCGCGAACGCGACGCCGCTCCAGCGCGAGGGCCGGCGCCTCGGGTCCGAGGCCGCGGCGGAGTCGTTCGGCATCGCGTTCAAGGTGGCGGCCGGGGTGGTCGCCCTGGCGCTGCTGCTCGTCGCGCTCATGCGCAGCAGGGTCGCCGCCACGGTTCCCGGGCCCGAGCCCGGGCCCGAGCAGGCCGCCGGCCCCGAGCCGGTGATGGGCTAGACCGAGAGCGCCTGGCGCAGCGCGTCGGCGAGCTCGCCGGCGGAGAGGCGCTCGAGCGAGGCGAACGCCTCCGCGGCGTCCGGCGAGCCGCCCGTGGCCACGAACTTCTCGCGCATCAGCTCGGCGTGGCGCTCGCGTGTGTCCGGCCCGGCCGCGCCCAGCGCGATGTCGCGTTCCGCCGTCAGCTCGCGCCCGTCCGCGAGCCGCACGGCGATCCGCGCGCCGATCGCCTTCTCGGCGCCCGTGAAGTCGGGGCTCGGCGGCCCGAGTCCCTCGACGATCGCGGTCGCCTGCTCGCCGCCGCCGGCGGCGCTCAGCCACTCCTCCACGCGCGGCCCGGCCTCGCGGAGCGCCTCGCCGAGCGGTGCGGTGGCCAGCACGGCGCGCTTGGTCAGCTCGTCGTCGTGCTCCAGGCGGACGCGGCCGGCCAGCTCCCACCGGGCCGGCTCCTCCACCCCCGGCGGCGCGAGATCGGCGGGCGAGAGTCCCCCGGTGAGCAGCGCGGTGGCGACGTTGTACGGGACGGAGAAGTTGATCGCCACGGCGGAGGAGCCCGCGCCGTCGAGGTAGGGCTGCGAGCGGTGCTGCATGCCGAGCGTGAAGACCGAGCCGTGCACGACCACCTCCCTGACGTCGTCGGGGGAGGCGCCGTCGAGCCGGCCGTGCAGCTCGACCGCGCAGTCCACGCACGCGCTGACGTAGGCGGAGCCGGGATGGACCTTCAGCGAGGTGGTCTCGGTGTGCCAGCGCTCTCCGAGCCCCGCCACCGCAGCCTCGGGGAGCGGGACGGAGGCGAACTTCGCCAGGAAGCCGTCCGGGTGCTCGAGCATGTCGGGCGCGCCGCCCAGCCCGGCCGCCGCCGCGTCGCAGGCGTCGAGCGCGATGCGCACCGGCGTGGCGCCCGTCAGCACCTTCGCGTCGCTGCCGAGGAAGGCGCGCGTGAGCGTCCAGGGCGGCGCCGCGAACGCGATGCCGAGCGCGTTCACCCAGGTCGGAAGCGGGGCGCCCTCCGCCCGCAGCCGCGCCACCACGCCGCCCGCGAGGTGGGCGTGCGCGGCGGTCTGGCCGCGGAAGGTGCCGAGCGTGGCCGACGCCGTCACCCGCGCCGCGCACTCGTTCGCCGCCAGGATCGCGGTCAGGGCTGTGCGACCGTCGAGATCCAGCGCGCGGGCGTGGGCGAGCGGCACGTTCACCGTCGAGTGCGTGACGTGACCGGCGTAGACGGTGTCGTCGAAGTCCAGCGCCGCCGTCAGGGCGGCGAGCACGTACGCGGCGCTCTTGGGGTCGTCCTGGAGCGGATGGCCGAAGGCGCGGACCAGCTTCTCGCCCAGCTCGTGACCGAGCCCGGCGCGCGCCGCGGCGAGCTGCGAGAGCACCTGGCTCTTGGCGAAGGCGGCGACGCGCGGCGGGACGTCGTCGAGCTCGAGCGCGCCGGCCCAGCCCGCGAGCCTCTCGAGGAGCGTCTCGCTCACGGGGCCGGGGGAGCGGTCTTCGGAGGACGGGAGCGGAACGTGGGGCGCCACCAGTTCAGCGAGCCCATGAGCTGCATCGCGGCCGGGACCATCACGCCGCGCACGATCGTCGCGTCGAGGAACACCGAGAGCGCGAGTCCGATCCCCAGGTACTTGAGCGTGGGCAGGTCCGCGAGCGCGAACCCGAAGAACACCGCGATCATGATCGCCGCCGCGCTCGTGATCACGCGGCCGGTCCGGCCCATGCCGTAGATCACGCTCACCCGGTTGTCGCCCGTCTCGCGGTAGCGCTCGGCGACGCGCGACAGGAGCAGCACCTCGTAGTCGGTCGTCAGCGCCATGACGATCGCGACGATCGTCAGCGGCACCAGCGGGTGTATGTCGAGCGGGTCGCCGACGCCGATCAGGCCGGCCCCCAGGTCGGTCTGGGTGATCAGCAGGAGCCCGCCCAGGCTGGCCGCGAGCGTGAGCACCACCAGCACGGCCGCCTTGAATGCCAGGAAGACGGAGCGGAACGCGAACAGGAGCAGCAGCGAGACCATCGCCACGAGCACGCCGATGATCGTCGGCAGCCGGTCGAACATCTCCTGCTTGGCGTCGATGGTTGACCCGGTCTCGCCGCCCACCTGGTACGAGGTCCCGGCGAGGCGGCGCTCGAGCGCCCCCTCGCGCAGGCTCGTGACGAGGTCGCGGGTGCCCTCCTCGTAGGGCCCGGTCCGCGACACCGCGTCCACCACGAACGAGCCGTTCCGGCCCACCGGGAGCGGGCGACCGACCGTCGCCACGCGCTCGTCGCCACGGAGCTCGCGCGCGACCCGCCGCGCGCCCTCCGGCCCGCCGTGCGTGACGACGACCACGGGGGTCATCGCGCCCGGCCCGAATTCGCGAGCCGCGATCTCGTACGCCCGCCGGACGTTCGCGTCCTCCGGCAGCACGGCGGTGCTCTGCACGTCGACCGAGTCGCGCAGGTCCTTCGTCGGTATCGCGAGCGCGACCATCACGACCGCGCTCAGCGCCAGCCAGAGCGGCGCGCGGCCCGTCACGCGGGTGGCCCACCTCGTCCAGCCCGGCGACTCCGCCGCGGGTGCCGCGGCGCCGCGCCGGAACGACGCGCGAACCAGCCGCTTCCCCATCAGCGAGAACACCACCGGCCCGAGCACGATCGCGCTGGCGGTCGCGAAGAACGTGACGAGCATCATCCCGACGGCGGCCGAGCGGATGGCGCGCGCGTCAACGAGCAGCAGGGTCGCCTCGGCGGCGATGACCGTCACGCCCGACCACACCACGGCCACGCCGGTCGTGCTCATCGCGGCGCGGATCGCCTCCTCGACCTCGGCTCCGGAGGCGAGCTGCTCCCGCAGCCGCTGCACGAGGAACATCGCGTAGTCCACCCCGAGCGCGATGCCGATCATCGTCGACGCGTTCGTCACGTAGTCCGAGACGTCGATCCCGGACGCCAGCAGGCCCACGCCGCCGAGCCCGATCGTCACCGCCGGCAGCGCGATGACGAGCGGCACGACCGCGGCCCACAGGGAGCCGAACGTGAGCAGCAGGATCACGAACACGATCGGGAGCCCGATGCGCTCGGCGCGTGCCAGGTCGCTGCGCGTGAGCTCGGTCAGCTCGCGGTTGAACGCGCCGAGCCCGCCCAGGAGCAGCTCGGAGCCCCGCGGCGTCAGCTCGTCGCGGTCCGCGTGCAGCCGCTTGGCCACGGCGATCGAGCCGTCGACGTCGCCGTGCGTGGCAATCCGGACCGCGGCGATGCGCCCGGCGCCGCCACCGCGCCCGGCGGCGCCCGCCCGAACCGGCGTCACGGCCACCACGCCCTCGACCCGGCGGAGCTTTCGCGTCAGCTCGCGGGTGCGCAGCTGGAGCTGCGCCGCCGGCTGGGCCTTGTCCCACTCGAGCATCGCGAAGAGCGTCCGCGAGGTCGCGCTCCGCTCGAGCTCGTCCGCGACCTGCTGCGACTCGCTCGAGTCCGGGGCGATGCCCCCCGGGACGATCTTGTCGTTGAGCCCGGCCGCGAACACGGCGCCGACGGCGAACAGCACAGCCCACAACGCCAGCACCGCGCGCCGGTGGCGCAGCGTGACGTCGAGCAGCCGGTTCACGCCGCGCCGGGCTCCGAGGGCTTTCGCTCGGTCGCGAGCACGCCGAAGTAGTCGTCCTCGCTGCACCAGACGCCGCCCGGCGGGGCGTAGCGCTCGCACAGGTCCTTCACGCGGAGGTTCTCGTGCACGGAGAAGCCGAACTCCTCGGCGAGGGCCGCGGCGCTGGCCTGGTCGAGGCCGAACGTGTACGGCTCGCCGCGCCGGAGCACGGCCCGGCGCGCCCGCTGGGCGCCCGGATAGGGCGTCGTGCCGTCCACCACGGTCCGGTCGATGTAGTCCCACAGCACCCGGCTGCCGGGCGCGGTCAGCTTCGCGATGTCGGCGAGCGTCGCGCGCACCGCCTCGTCCGACAGGTAGAAGAGGACCCCGTACCAGAGGACGAACGACGGCCGCCCGGCGTCGAAGCCGCTCTCGGCCAGCCGCGTCGAGGCCGTGTGGACCTCGAAGTCGCACGGCACGTAGGTCACCTCGTTGCGCGGCGTCAGGCCGTGCCTGGCCAGCGCCCGCCGCTTTGCCTGCTGCGTCGGCGGCGCGTCGACCTCGAACAGCCGCGCGGAGCCCAGGTCCAGGCGCAGCGAGGTCGAGTCGTAGCCCGCCCCCAGCAGCACGACCTGGTCGATTCCGTCCTCGAGGGCGCGCGCGAGCTCGCGCTCGTAGAGGTGGTAGCGCAGCACGATCTCGGCCTGCAGGCCCGGGAAGACCGCGTCGAACGTGCGCACCGTCAGGCGCGCCAGCGGTCCCCACGACGTGAGTGCACGGAAGTGCGGGGCCTGGACGAAGTACTTCGCGTACGGGTCGTGGAAGAGGCGCAGGTCCGGTGGGAAGTGCGCCTCGGCCGCGCGCTCGGCGCAGTTGGCGTCGGCCGTCGCGCTCGGCTTGTAGCGCGGACGCGCGACCTCGGGCCGGTCACCCCGCAGCGACACGCGGCGCGCGAGCTGCGCGCCGCGGCCGGGCGCGCCGCCGTTCGGCGAGCTCGCCTTCGCGACACGGCGCGCGATCGCCTTGGCGTCGACGCTCATGTCCGGAAGCTGCCCGGGCGGGATCCGGTAGCCGATGAAGTGCAGGCCGGGTGCGTTCTCGTCCTGCTCGCCGGCATGGTGGAGGGGGCGCCCGCTCGGCCCGAGCACGCCGAGCTCGCCGACGATCTCCTCGAGCCCCGTGCGCTGCCCGGTCGCCGCGATGACGACGTCCGGCTGTATGCGCCTGCCGCCCGCGAGCACGACGTCGCGCCCCTCGAACCGATCGACCGCGGGAACGGCCTCGATCCGTCCCTTGCGGATGGCGGAGACGAGCCCGCGGTCGATCGTGGCCCCGTGACCGCGCTCGCTCAGGGCGGTGTGGAGTCCCGGGGGATTGCCGAGGCCCTCCTCCGTGAGGTCGCCCCACAGGAGCCGGTGCATGATCAGGCTCCCGGCGTCGACGAACGGGCCCGGCATCGGCGTGTGCTTGATCATCTGGGTCAGGATCGCGGCCAGGGGGGCGCGGTTGAAGATCAGCGGCGGCGTGCGGACCGAGAGCTGCAGCGGGGAGTCGGATCCGCGGGCCAGCTCCATCGCCACGTCGGTCCCGGTCGCGCCCGTCCCCACGACGAGCACGGAGCGGTTTCCGAACTGGTCGGGCCGCTGGTAGTCGGCGGCGTGGATCAGCTCGCCCTCGAACGTGTCGCGTCCGGGCCAGTCGGGCATGTACGGGCGCTTGTTCAGGCCGGTCGCGACGATCACGTGGGCCGACCACATCGGCCCCGAGCTCGTCTCGACGCGCCAGCCGCCGTCCTCCCGTGCGATCCGCGTGACCTCCACGCCGAACTCGATTCGCGGCTCGACCCAGCTCGCGTAGCGCTCCACGTAGTCGCGGAAGTCGTCGCGCGAGACCCATTCGCCCAGCCGGCGCTCCATCTTCATGCCCGGCAGCGACGACATCCCGCGCGGGGAGTTCAGGTGCAGGCCCTCGTAGTGCTTCGTCCACGTCGAGCAGACGCGGTCGGTCTGCTCCAGCACGAGCGGGTCGCGGCCGGCCTCCTTCAGGCTGTGGGCGACCGAGAGCCCGCCGGGCCCGGCCCCGATCACGATCGGCTCGTCGATGCGCGTGGGCCGCGAGTCGGCGCCTGCCGGGACCCTCTCAGATGCAGTCGTCGCCAAGAGTGGTCGCCCCCCGTTCAAAGTCCGCTGCCGCAGCACGACGCGCACGCCGCGCGCCGACCGGGGTTCTACTTCAACGGCGCCCACCGCTGGGAGACACGACCCCCATACCCGACAAACGGGGGGTTTTTACTCCCCCAAAAAGTTCGAGATCCAGCGGGTTCCAATCACCAGGCAGGCGAGGTCTGAGCTTAAGCTTCTCCGCTGCGCTCAGCGCGCCTTGACCTACGACCTGGGGGGATTCGCCGCCACATGGACGCTCACAACATGTTCGAGACGCCCGCGACCTACAAGGCGCTCCGCGCGGAGTACGCGCTCGTGCTCGGCGCCTCCGGCTACCTGCTCTGGCGCAACCGCAAGGACGTCCGCTGGCCCGTCGCCGGCGCGCTCTTCTACTACAACGACGTGTTCGGCTACCTGCCCGGCGCGTTCGCCTACCGGCGCAGCGAGAACAAGCGGATCTCGAAGGCCTACTACGCGGCCTACAACCTCGCGCACAGCGCGGTCACGGGCGCCGTGGTCGCCGGGCTCTGGGCGAAGTTCGTGAAGCCCGAGTGGGCACTGCTGGGCATCCCGCTCCACATCGGCATCGACCGCGCGATCTTCGGCAACTTCCTCAAGCCGTTCAGCGTCACGTTCGAGCCCGAGACCCATCCGGTCTGGGAGCGCGTGAAGGACGAGCTGGCGCGCCCGATCTCCGAGACGCCCGCCGCGAGCGGGAGCGACAACGGCGTGCCGCCGGCCTCGGTGGCCGCCGGCACCTCGTGACGTCCACGGCGAGCGCACCGGCCGCCGCGGCGGCGGACGCGGACGCCCGCGCGCTCGACATCCTCCGCCGCCACGGCCACCACACGAGCGCGTTCCTCGCGTTCAACAGCGAGACGCGCCACTTCACCGCGCCGGGGATCGACGGGCTCGTGGCCTACCGGCCGGCGGGGCGGCGGCACGTCTTCCAGCTCTGCGGCCCCTTCGCGGCGGAGGAGGACCAGGACCGCCTGCTCCAGGCGTTCCTCGACTGGGCGCGCTCCGAGGGCCGGCGAGTCACGGCGGTCCAGCTGCGCAAGCAGGACCTCGAGCGCTACGCCAACGCCGGCTTCGTCGTGAACCAGCTCGGCTCCTCGTACAGCATCGACCTAGAGCAGTTCACGATGCGCGGGACCCGCTTCATGAAGACGCGCAACAAGGTCTCGCGGGCGCGGCGCCTGGGTCTCGAGGTGCAGGAGCTCACGCCGGAGGACCTCGAGCGCCCGGCCATCGCCGCCGAGCTCGACGCGATCGACGCCACGTGGCTGCGCACGAAGGGGCGCTTCGCCAAGCAGCTCACGTTCATGATCGGCGAGCGCGGCGGCCGCGGGCAGCCGTACCGGCGGGTGTTCATCACCCGCCTCGAAGGCAAGGCGCTCGGCTACGTGACCTACTCGCCCGCCTTCGGCGATACGGCGGGCTGGCTCTACGACCTCACGCGCCGCCACGTCGAGGCTCCGCCCGGGGCGGTGGAGCTCGTCTTCCACACGGTGGTCGAGCAGCTTCGCGAGGAGGGCTGCCGCTGGCTGCACCTCGGGCTCACCCCGCTCGTGGGGCTCGACACCGAGCACGAGGCCGAGGGCGCCTACAGCGAGCCGGTGCGGCGCTTCGTGACGCTGCTCAGCGAGCGCGGCGAGAAGGTCTACCCGGCTAAGACGCAGGAGCAGTTCAAGACGAAGTGGGGCCCCCACGTAATCGAGCCCGAGTACATGGGCTTCCACAAGCGCCCCAGCATCGGGGCGGTGTGGGGACTGCTGCGGCTGACGCGCGCGGTCTAGCCCCAGGCGCCGCCGCCGGGCGCCGCAAGGGCGGGGACCGCCGCGCGCACCACCTCGAGCTCGATCGCCGCGCCGGCCGGGTACGGGTCGCCGTCGTGCTCGATGCCGAGCGGCTTGCCGTCGGTGCGCTCGATGACGATGCGGCGCCCCTGCTCGTAGCTCACGCCCGGGCGTCCGAGGTGCTGGCCGGCCGGGACCGCCCCCGCCAGCTCCTGCAGCTCCTCGGGGGTCACGCCGGCGATCACGCAGAGGTCGAGCAGCCCGTCGTCGAGGACCGAGCGCGGGAGCACCTCGAAGCTCCCGCGGCCGAAGCGGCGAACGCCGCCGACGGTGGCCATCGTGAGCATGCCCTCGTGCACGGGACGGTCGTCGATCGTCACGCGGACGGGGAACTGGTCGAGCTCTTGGAGCGCCTGGCCGATCGCGCCCCAGTAGCGCTGCTGCACCGCGTCGGCGTCGGCCTCCTCGGACGTCACGGCCACGCCCTCGCCGGCCGCCGCGCGCGCCTCGGCCTTGAGCTCCTCGATGATCTCGGCGATGCGCGCGATGAGCCCGGCGTTCACGCCGAGCAGGGCGCCGCGGTCCTCGTCGACGATCCGGATCAGGTCGAGCTCGCGTACGGGCGCGCGGCCCGCGAGCGCCGCGTCGAGCGCCTCGGTCCAGGGGAGCTCGCCGCACAGGGCCCGGTAGACGGAGTTGCCGGAGCCCGCCGGCACCACGAACAGCGCCGGTCCGGCTCCGTCGGCGCCGGCGCCATCGCCCGCACCGCCGGGCCAGCGTCCGAGCCCACGGGCCAGACCCTCGGCCACGCCGCGCACGGTGCCGTCGCCGCCGACGGCCACCACCACGTCGGCGGTGCGGTCCGCGGCCGCGCGCGAGGCGGTCTCGATCGCCTCGCCGCCGCTGGCCGTGCGCACCACCTCGACCGTCCCCGCGCCGGCGCAGCGCTCCTCGGCCTCGGCGGCGATCGCGTCCGTGCTGCCACCGGCCACGGCGTTGACCATCACCAGCACGCGGGGTTTCTGCGCGGTCGCCATTGAGCGTTTATATGTACATGAACTTTGCGTTCAACAGGTTTTTAACGACGAAGCAACAGCTCGAAAGAGAGGGGCTTGCACATGGCTGACGGACAGGTCGCGGGGAGCAACGGACGCTCGACGGCGGAGCGCATGGCCGACTGGGACGACGCTCCGGGAGTGGTCGAGGGCGCGCTCGAGGCCGAGCTCTCGCCGCACGAGTGCGACATCGAGTTCTGGGTCCAGAGCGTCGCCCAGGGCACGCTCAAGGGCCTCGTCCACGGTCGCAAGCCCGACTCGGGCGTGCCCGACTTCCTGCGCCAGGACGGGCCGCTGCGCCAGACCCTGATCGAGGAGCTCTCGTTCCGCTCGATCTCGGAGGAGTACGCGACGAAGGCCTGCGGGCTCACGTCGGCGGCGGGCGAGAACACCATGCAGGTGGAGTTCTTCGCGACGCAGTGCCTCGACGAGGCGCGCCACTCCTACACGTTCCGCCACCATCTCGTCGACCTCGGCGTGCCGGAGGATCAGCTCGCCGCGACCGTCGAGGCGACGGCCCGCGCGAACGCCGACCGCATACTCAAGCCCACCTGGGACTGGGGCGTCAAGGCGTACAAGAGCGACTTCGCATCGGGCGTCGTGATCATCACGGTGCTGCTCGAGGGCGTGCTCGCGCCGACGACCGAGCTGGCGGAGCGCAAGTGGAAGGCGATCAGCCCCGCCACGGCCGACATCGAGCGCGGCGCCTGCGTGGACGAGGTGCGCCACCTGGCGGTCGGCAGCTGGTTCATCAAGGACCACCTGGAGCGCAACCCGGACGACAAGCCGCGCATCCTCGAGCTCATCATGGAGGGCCGCGAGTTCTGGAGCTCGCTGCCGGTGCCCGAGGTGATCACGCAGCGCGAGGTGCTGTTCCAGCAGGGGATCGAGCAGCTGGGCGACCTGATCGGGGACGCGGAGCTCGTGGAGGGGCGGCGCCTCGTCGACACGACCGTGGAGGAGCGGCTGGGCATGGCGCTCGAGTGGTCGCAGGAGGTGCAGGACGCGCGCCTGCGCTACATGGGGCTCGAGGACGCGATCCCGCAGCCGAGCAACGCCTGACGGGCGGCAGCGCCTGACGGGCGGCAGCGCCTGACGGGCGGCGACTCGGCTAGCGGCTCTTCGACTTCACGAAGCGCACGTCGCGGCTGAGACTGTCGCTCGTCGCGGTCGCTCCGTTCTTCGCGGTCGCGCTGATGTAGGCGGCGAGGTTCGTGCGGCCCTTGAGCCGCGCGCGGGCGGACGAGCTCGGGGTCAGGCGCAGCCGCTTCGGCTCACCGGCCGCGAGCTTGGCGGTCGTGCGCGCCAGCGTGACCTTGCGGCCGCCGATCCGCGCGCGGATCGCCACGACCACCTCGGCGCTGCGGCTCGCCGTCACCTCCACGGCCATCCCGCCGCGCCGGAAGCGGTCGATCGACGCGGTGCGGGCCGCGTGCGCCTTCAGCCGCAGCGCGCCGCCCACGGGCACGGCCGGCCGGCGCTCGCGGAACGGGCCGGTCACCTCGAACAGCGCCCCGGGGCCGCCGAACGAGCGCTGCGACCCGAAGTACATCCGCTTGCCGGACGGGTCGAAGCAGACGCCGGTGAGCTCCGACTGCTCGTGCTGGGACCCGGTGGCCGTCAGGAAGCGCGCGACCTCGCCCTCGGGGGTGAGGATCCCGACGTCGATCTGGTTCGTGCCGTTGTCCTCGCAGACGTAGACGTCGCCCGACGGGGCCGCGGTCACGTTGTCCACGCCGTTCAGCGGCCCGTCGCCCGCCTTCTGGTCGTAGACCACCTCGATCGTCTCGGTGACCGGGTCGTAGGCGTGGATCTTGTTGTCGCTCGTCGTCGCGACGTAGACGATCCCGCTGTCGAACCAGATTCCCTCGCCGCGCTTGAACTCGGTCATGCCGGCCTGCTTGCGGGTGGGCGTGGCGGCGGCCGACGGGTCGGGCACGCGGTTCCAGTGCACCACGCCATAGCTGTCCACGAACGCGATCTCGAGCAGGCCGGAGGAGCAGTCCGGGTAGCTGTTCGGCGTGAAGCGGTAGAAGCCGCCGTCGCCCACGTCCTCGGTGAGGTAGAGCCGCCTGCCCACCGGGTCCACGCAGACGGCCTCGTGCTTGAAGGTCCCCATCGCCGGGCGCTCGACGGCCGGCTTCTCGCCCGCCGGGTCGCACTCCCAGACGTGGCCGTCGTCGACCTCCTCGCAGGACATCCAGGTGCCCCACGGCGTCTTGCCGCCGGCGCAGTTCGTGCTCGTACCGCTGAGGATCCGGTAGGCGTCGCGAACCTGGCCGTCGGGGCCGAAGCGCAGGCCGCTCGCGCCGCCGCCGCCCGCGAACGGCACCTCGGAGTTGACCGCCAGGATCCAGCCGCCGTCGTCGAGCGGGTAGGTGGCGGCGCCGTCCGGGAAGATCGGGAAGGTGTAGGCCGTGCCCACCACGGGCGCCCCTCCCTTGGCCACGAGCCGCGAGCCGAAGCCCTCGGGCAGGATCAGGCCGAGCTCGTTGGGTGAGCCGGCCGGGGGACCGTAGGGGCCGTTGCCGGGCCGCGCCGGGGCGGCGAACGCCTCGCGCCAGAACGCGGGGCCGAGCGCGAGCGCACCGGCCGCGGCCATTCCGGTCTGGATGAACGCGCGGCGCGAGCAGCCGCCTGCCGAGGTGCCTCCCACGCCATTCATTGAAGCGGCTCCGCCCGGGGCAGGCGTCGCTCGGCCACGGCGCGACCTTATGGGTCCAGGAGACACATAAGGTCGCGCGGTGGCGCCGCGGGGCGGGCGGAGCCGGAGCGGCTAGTCGCCGGAGCCGCTCGTGCCCGACCCGGAGCCGCTGCTCGACCCGGAGCCGCTGCCGCTCGACCCCGAATCGGAGCCGCTGCCGGTGGAGCCGCTGTCGCTGCCGGTGGAACCCGTGCCACTCGATCCGGAACCGCTGCCGCTGCCGCTGGACGCCGAGCCGGAGCCGCTCGAACCGGAGCCGGAGCTGCTCGACCCGGAGCCGCTGCCGCTCGACCCGGAGCCGGAGCCGCTGCCGCTGGACGTCGAGCCGGAGCCGCTCGAACCGGAGCCGGAGCCGCTCGAACCGGAGCCGCCGCTCCCGGAGCCGCTGCCGCTGGAACCCGAGCCGCTCGACCCCGAGCCGCTTCCCCCGCCGCCCTCACCGTCTGGGCCGGAGCCGCCTGAATCGGAGTCGTCGTCACCCGACCCGGACCCGCTCGAGTCGGAATCGTCGTCCGACCCCGAGCCGCTTCCGCTGGAATCGTCGTCATCCGGGCCGGAGCCGCCGGGGCCGTCACCCTCGTCGTCGTCGTCGTCGTCGTCGCGATCGTCCTCCCCGCCGCCGGAGCGGTCGCCGTCCTCGTCGGGGCCGCGGCCCGGAGTGTCGTCGCGGCGCTCGCCCGGCCCGCCGGAGCCGTCCGCCTCCGCCGCCAGCGCCCGGTCCGACCCGTCCGAGCCACCGCCGACCGCGTCCGGCAGCGGCCCGGCGCCCGTCGCCCCGCCGGCGACCGCGCCCGCCACCAGCACGGCCGTCCCCAGCTTGGCCGCCACGGCCACGCCGCCGGCCCCGCCCGCGGCGCACAGCTCAGCGATCCGCTCGCCCGCCGGCACGGCGCCGGGCCCGCGAGCCGCCAGCCACGCGACCAGCTCGAACGGCGTCACTGCCGTGGCCGCGGAGCGCAGCGTCGTCCGCGCGCGGTTGAGCAGCTGCCGCACCGCGCCGCCGGACACGCCGAGCGCCAGCGCGATCTCCTCGTACGAGCGCCCCTCGAGCTCGCGCAGCACCATCGCGTCGCGCTGGCGCGGCGGCAGCTCGCGCACCGCGCGCATCACCTCGCGCACCCGCTCGCGCTCCTCGAACGCCTGCGGCGGCTGCATCACGCCGTCGAACCGCTCGTCGAGCTCCTCGTGCGACCACCCGTTCTGGCGCAGCAGGCTCATCGACGCGTTGTGCGCGATCCGGTAGAGCCAGGGCCGCAGGTTCAGCTCGGCCTCGCCCGCGCCGATGGCGCGGTACGCGTTCAGGAACGTCTGCTGGACCGCGTCCTCGGCGCGCTCGGGCGGAAGCAGGCGCCGGCAGTAGCGCAGCAGCGGGCGGCGGTAGCGCACCACGACCGCCTCGAAGGCCCGGTCGTTCCCCGCCCGCGTCAGATCCACCAGCCGCTCGTCCGTCTGCGTGTGGAGGAGGGCTGCGCCCGCCAGGCGGGCAGGCTCGATCAGGCGGCGAGGGGTCACCTAGATCATTGAACGCGATCCGGCGCGATAAGTCACGCCGGGTTATACGCAGGCCGCGGCCTGCCGGCTCGGAGCTACTCGACCAGCTCGATCCGCGTGAAGATCGGGCCGTCGCCGCCGAGCATCAGCTCGGCCTCGTGGACGGCGGCGCCGGGCACGAGCAGGTCGGCGCCGCAGCCGTCGTCCCACTCCTCGTCGTCCCAGTCGTCGGACTCGCCGGAGTCATCCGAGCCGTCATCGGACTCGTCCTCGTCGTCGCCGCGGTCCTCGGCGTTTCCGGGCCCGCGGTTGTCGTCGCCGGAGCCGTCGTGGCCGCGCCGCGCGCGCCCGATGACGTCGAGGGTGTTGCGCGAGTCGTCGTCGCCGGCGTCGGGGGAGACCGGGGGAGCGGGGGGACCGGCGACCGGCGGGACGGGATCGGCGGGGACATCCTCGTCGTCCCACGACTCGTGCTCGTCCTCGGACTCGCACTCGACCTCGGTGTCGCCGGTGACGCGGCCCGAGATCGACCCGCCGCCGGCCAGGCGCACCACCAGCACGCCGCCGCCGAACGACTCGACCACGCCGGCCTCCTCGTCCCCGTCCTCGACGCCGTCGTCGTCGGAGTCCGGGTCGATCGGATCGTTGCCGGTCAGGTCCTCGCCCTCGTTGTGGAGGCCGTCGTCGTCGGCGTCCTCGGCCCCGTCGCGCACGCCGTCGCGGTCGCTGTCCCTGCGGCCGGGGTCGGTGCTCTCGCGGTCCTCGTTGGCGTTGTCGACCCGGTCGCGGTCGCGATCCTCGTCGCCGTCGAGCACGCCGTCGCGGTCGCTGTCGGCCTTGCGCGGGTTGGTCTTGGCGCGGTACTCGGCGAGGTTGCGCAGCCCGTCGCGGTCGGCGTCCAGGCGCGCGTCGTTCTTCTTCACGTTGAGCTTGTGCGCCCGCTCCCAGCGGTCCGGCATGCGGTCGCGGTCGCGGTCGGGGGACTTGGCGGCGGCCGCGCCCGGCAACGCGAGCAGCAGCACGGCGAAGGCGGAGATGAGGATCGGGCGAACTCGGGTCATGCGCCGTCCATCGGCAACGGCCCCCGCGGCTTGCCCCGGTCCCCGCGGGAGTGGACGAATACGCTGCCGCGATGGACTTCCGGCGCCTGCTACCCGAGCCCGGCACGCTGACCGTCGCCGAGGCGGCGGCCGCGCTGCGCCGTGACGCGGACCCGCCGGCCGACCGCCCGTACCTCGCGCTGAACATGGTCGCCACCGCCGACGGCCGCATCACGATCGGCGGCCGCTCCGGCCCGATCGGCAACGACCACGACCGCGCCCTCTTCCACGAGCTGCGCGCGCAGGTCGACGCGGTGATGGTCGGCGCGGGCACGCTGCGGACCGAGCGCTACGGACGGATCGTCAAGGATCCCGACCGCCGCGCCCGCCGCGCCGCCGCCGGCCTCGCCGAGGATCCGCTCGCGCTGGTGGTGTGCGGCAGCCTGGCGCTCGACCCCGCCCTGCCGCTGCTCCAGGACCCCGACTCGCACGTGGTGGTGATCACCACCGGCGAGGGCGAGATCGACGGCGTCCGCGCGCGGATCGAGTACCTGCGGGCGCAGGCCGGCGAGGCGAAGGCCCCCCTCGCCCCGGCCATGCGCGAGCTGCGCGAGCGCGGCGTGGAGACGGTGCTCTGCGAGGGCGGCGCGATGCTGAACGGGGCGCTCCTCGCGGAGGGTCTGGTGGACGAGCTGTTCCTCGTGGTTGCGTCCAAGCTCGCGGGCGGCGCCGGCCCCGGCGTGGTGGGCGGACCGCAGCTCGATCCGACCGTGGGGATGGAGCTCGTGAGCGCGTCCGAGGCCGGCGGAGACCTCTTTCTCCGCTACCGGACGCACTGAAAGTCCCGTTGCACGCCTTGGCGCCGGGCGCTCGGCCAGCTACAAGTGCTGGCCCATGGCTGTGATGGAGAGCAGAGACGCACGTCCCGTGCGCACCGACTCGGAGCGCCCGAACGTGCCCGTCATCGAGCTGCGCGAGGTGACGAAGGTCTACGACGGCGGCTCGATCGCCGTCGACCGCGTGTCGCTCCAGGTCGGCCGCGGCGAGTTCGCGTTCCTGGTCGGCCCGACCGGCTGCGGCAAGTCCACGCTGATGCGCATGCTGATGAAGGAGCTCGAGCCCTCGCGCGGCGAGATCCTGATCGCGGGGCGGAAGCTGAACGACATCCCGCGCAAGAAGGTGCCGCAGCTGCGCCGCAACATCGGCGTGATCTTCCAGGACTTCAAGCTGCTGCCGAACCGGACCGTCTACCAGAACGTCGCCTATTCGCTGCAGGTGATCGGCGAGGGGCGCCAGGCGATCCGCAAGAAGGTGCCGGAGATCCTGCGCCTCGTCGGTCTGAGCACCAAGCTCCACAGCTACCCGGACCAGCTCTCCGGCGGCGAGCAGCAGCGCGTCTCGATCGCGCGTGCGTTCGTGAACCACCCGCCGCTGCTCCTGGCCGACGAGCCCACCGGCAACCTCGATCCCGAGACCTCGATCGGGATCATGCAGCTCATCTACCGGATCAACCGCACCGGCACGACCGTGCTGGTCGCGACCCACGACCGCGAGATGGTGGACAAGATGCGCCGCCGCGTGGTCGAGCTGAGCGAGGGCCGCGTGATCCGCGACGACGAGTCCGGCCTCTACCGGCCCGACGAGTCCACCGCCGAGTTCGCGATGAACCTGCGCGAGGAGATGGGCTACGGCAAGGAGACGGTGACCCGGACGAAGCCCGAGCGGAGCCGCGAGCGCGCCGCGGAGCCGGTGGTCGACCGCGCCGAGGTCGTGTCCAAGGCGCGCCGTTTCACCGAGCAGGACCGCGACCGCTACAGCGAGGAGAAGGTCCGCCGCGCGCTGTACGGCGAGGACGTATGAAGGTCGGCTTCTTCCTGAAGGAGGCGTTCCGCGCGCTCAGCCGCAACGCGGCTCCGAGCCTCGCGGCGCTCGTGACGATCGTGCTCACCGCCCTCGTGCTGGGCGTGTTCATCCCGGTCGTGCAGGCCACCACCGGGACCGCCGACGACGTGCGCGAGCGCGTGGTCGTGGACGTCTTCCTGAAGGAGGGCTCGACGGACGCCGAGCGCACCAAGCTCCGCAACGACCTGCTCGCCACGCCGAACGTGAAGCAGGTCGCCTTCGTCTCCAAGGAGCAGGCGCTGCGCAGCCAGAGCAAGCGCAACAAGGAGGCCTTCGAGCTGCTCGGCACCAACCCGCTGCCGGACGTCTTCCGCGTGACCCCGCGCGACCCCGACGGGGTGAACGCGATCGTGGACCGGGTCGCGCCACGCGGTCCCGAGGGCGCGCGCGTGCCGCGCATGGCGGGCGTGGACGAGGTCCGCAACCGCGAGCACGACACCGACAAGATCCTCAAGGCGACCGGGCTCGTGAAGCTGCTCACCGCGTCGCTCGCGATCCTGTTCACGCTCGCCTCGGTGGCGCTCGTGGCCAACACGATCCGTCTCTCGCTCTACGCGCGCAGGCGCGAGATCGAGGTGATGAAGCTCGTGGGCGCCACCAACTGGTTCATCCGCTGGCCGTTCGTGATCGAGGGCGTGATCGTGGGCCTCATGGGCGGCGTGCTCGCGACCCTGATGCTCCTGCTCGCGAAGGAGACGCTGGTGGACCCGCTGTCGGACCGCTTCGCGCTGCTCGCGGCGCCCGACACGATCGACTTCGGGCTGCTCGTGGGCCTCCTGCTCGTGGCCTGCGTGGTCGTCTCCTCGCTGGGCAGCGGGATCACGCTCAGGCGCTTCCTGCGCGTATAGGGCCGCTTTAGCCGCGGGGCTACCCTCGCTTCGGTGGATCGTGCCCTCACAGGCGCCCTCGCGGCGCTCACCGTCGTCTTCGTGTTCTTCGCCGGGCTCTGGCTCGGCGGTCACCCCGATCGGCTGCCCGATCCGATCCGCGACGCGTTCGTGGAGGACGAGCGCAGCGTGCGGACCGAGTTGCTCGAGTCGATCGACGAGGACTACTTCCGGAAGGTGGACTCGAAGAAGCTCGAGAGCGAGTCGCTCAAGGGGATCGTGCGCGCCCTCGACGACCGCTTCTCCGCCTACTACACGCCCTCCGAGGCGCGCGAGTTCCGGCAGTCGCTGAGCGCCGAGTTCGAGGGCATCGGCGTGACCGTGCAGGAGGACAAGCGCGGGCTCAAGATCGTGTCGGTGTTCGAGGACACGCCGGCCGAGCGGGCCAAGATCCGCAAGTCGGACCTGATCGTGGGCGTGAACGGCAAGTCGATCGCGGGCGTGCCGAGCGACGTCGCGACCGGGCGCATCAAGGGCGAGGCCGGCACGAAGGTCAAGCTCTCGATCCAGAGCGAGGGCGAGCGCAAGCCGCACGAGGTGGAGGTCGAGCGCGCGAAGATCGACGTGCCGATCGCCCGCGGCGAGATGCAGGAGAAGGACGGCGTGAAGATCGCGCACGTTCGCCTGGCGACGTTCAGCGAGGGCGCGCACGCCGAGGTGCGCAAGGAGCTCGAGCCGCTGATCGAGAAGGGCGCGCGCGGGATCGTGCTGGACCTGCGCGGCAACGGCGGCGGCCTGCTGACCGAGGCGGTGCTCGTGTCGAGCCTCTTCGTGGAGGACGGGCTGATCGTGTCCACCAAGGGCCGCAACCGCGCCGAGCGCAAGTTCGACGCGGAGGGCTCCGCGATCTCGCCGGACCTTCCGATGGCCGTGCTGGTGGACGGCGGCAGCGCCAGCGCGTCCGAGATCGTGACCGGCGCGCTGCGCGACAAGGGCCGCGCGACGGTGGTGGGCGAGAAGACCTTCGGCAAGGGCGTCTTCCAGGAGGTCGAGACGCTGTCGGACGGCAGCATCCTCGAGCTGACCGTGGGGAGCTACTTCCTGCCCAAGGGCGCGAACCTCGCCAACAACGGGATCCCGCCGCAGCTCAAGGCGCGCGACCTGCCGAAGACGAGGCGCGACGAGGCGCTCCCGGTCGCGGTCGAGCGCGTAGCCCGCACGGCGCGATGAGCCCGGCGCAGGCGGGCCGCCGCGGCCGGGCGGCGGCGCTCGCGCCCACGGTGGCCGTCGTCGAGAAGCGTGGCCGCTTCCTGCTCGCCAACCCGGTGTTCGAGCGCGGCCGCGGCGTCTCGCTCGACTCAGGCAAGGGGGCGAACGTGGGCGACCTCGTGCTGCTGGGCGCCGGCAAGCGCGGCGTGCGCGTGGTGCGCCGGATCGGCCGCCCCGACGTGGCCCGCGACGTGCTCGAGGCGCTGATGCTCGACCGCGGCCTGCGGCGGTCGTTCGCGCGCGCGGTGGAGGGCGAGGCCGAGGCGGTCGCCCAGGAGCCGCCGGCCGCCGACGCCCCGCGACGCGACCTCACCGGCCTCGCCACGTTCACGATCGATCCGGCCACTGCCCGCGACTACGACGACGCGATCTCGGCGGTTCGCGAGGAGAGCGGGACGATCCGCGTCTGGGTGCACATCGCAGACGTGAGCGCCTACGTGCGCCCGGGCTCCGTGATCGAGCGCGAGACCTTCCGCCGCGCGACCAGCGTGTACGTGCCGGGCGCGGTCGAGCCGATGCTGCCGCACGCGCTGTCGAGCGGCGCGTGCAGCCTCGTGAGCGGGCAGGAGCGGCTCGCCGTCTCGGTGGAGCTCGAGATGGACGGCGCCGAGGTGCGCTCGGTCGCGTTCCACCGCTCGCGCATCCGCAGCGACGCGCGCCTGACGTACCCGCAGGTGGACCGCGTGTTCGACGGTGCCGAGCGGGCGGAGGAGCCGTGGGGCGAGCCGCTCGCGCTCGCGCGCGAGGTCGCGGCCGCGCTGCGCGCCAAGCGCGAGAGGCGCGGCTCGCTGGCGGTCGAGTCGGCCGAGCCCGTCTTCGAGTTCGACGACCGCGGCCACGTGGTCGCCGTCCGGCACGAGGAGCAGACCGAGTCGCACAAGCTGATCGAGGAGCTGATGATCCTCGCCAACGAGCAGGTGGCCGGGCACCTGGCCGACCGGCGGGTGCCGACGCTCTACCGGGTGCACGAGAAGCCCGACCCGCGCTCGGTCGAGCGGCTGGCCGAGCAGCTCGAGTCGCTCGAGGTTCCCACCCCGCCGCTGCCGGAGTCGATGAGCCCCCAGCAGGCCGGCGACCTCGCGGCCGAGATGAGCCACATGATCGCGCGCTACGTGGAGCGGTCCGGGCGCGGGCGGCGCTCGTTCGGCACGCTAGTGCTGCGCGCGATGAAGCAGGCGTTCTACTCGCCGAAGAACGTCGGCCACGCCGGGCTCGCCAGCCCGCGCTACTCGCACTTCACCTCGCCGATCCGCCGCTACCCGGACCTGGTCGCGCACCGCGCGCTGCTGGCCACGATCGGCGTGGACGACGTGGCCCCGCGCGCGGACGAGCTGTTCGACGCCGCCGAGCACAGCTCCGCCGCCGAGCGCGAGGCGATGAAGATCGAGCGCGCGGCCGACGACGTGTGCCTGTGCTTCCTGCTCGAGCGCCGGCTGGCCGAGTCCGGCTGGGAGCTGGAGGCCGACGGCGAGGTGGTCGGGCTGATCTCGAAGGGCCTGTTCGTGAAGTTCGGCGACGAGGGGTTCGAGGGCTTCCTGCCCGTACGCCGGATGCGCGGCGACTGGTGGGACGTCAACGAGCAGGAGACGGCGCTCGTGGGGGCCGACTCGGGCCGCAAGATCCGCATCGGCGACCCGATCCGGGTGGCCGTGGCGAGCGTCGACCCGCCGCGCGGCCGCGCCGACCTCGAGCTCGCGGCAGACTAGGCGCGCCATGTCCCCGCCCGACCGCGACATCGCCCGCAACCGCCAGGCGTCCCACCGCTACAACCTGCTGGAGAAGTGGGAGTGCGGGATCGTGCTGACCGGCACCGAGGTCAAGTCGGTCCGGGCCGGGAAGGTGCAGCTGAAGGACGGCTACGCGCTGGTCGACGACGGCGAGGTCTGGCTCCAGAACGTGCACATCGCGCCGTACGACCCCGCGCGCGACAACCACGACCCGGAGCGCCCGCGCAAGCTGCTGCTGCACCGCCGCGAGATCGAGCGGCTGATCGGCAAGACCGCGGAGAAGGGCCTCACCCTCGTGCCCACGCGCATGTACTTCAAGGGCAAGCGGGCGAAGGTCGAGATCTCGCTGGCGCGCGGCAAGGACCTCTACGACAAGCGCCGCTCGCTGAAGGAGAAGGACATGAAGCGCGAGATCCAGCGCGAGCTGGGCGCGCACCGGGGGCGCTAGCCAGGCGTCGCCTACGCGTCGCTGAACGTGCGCTCGAGGTGGGTGATCCCCATGCCGGCCGCGAGCGCGGCGGCCAGGCCGATGTAGACCAAGGCGATGATCAGGCGGTGCGCCGGCTTCACGCGGTAGTAGCGCTGCGACTCGGGCGACTTGCGGCCCTTCCAGCGGCGCCAGGTCTCGAGGCCGCCGAACAGCACGATGATCAGCACGATCGGGTTCGGGAAGACCACGGCCGTCGCGATCAGGATCAGGAAGCCCGCGATCCACACCTTCGGGCTGAGCGCCGCCATCGCGCGGCCGCCGTCGAGCGGCAGCACCGGCAGGAGGTTGAAGAGGTTGAGGAAGAAGCCGGTGAAGGCGAGGGCCTGCCAGAACTCGTCGCCGCCGGCGAGCCAGATGCCGAGCGGCACGAGGCATCCGGCCGCGCCCAGCACCGGCCCGGCGAGGCCCACGCGCGCCTCCGCGGCGGCGTCGTCGGGAAGGCGCTTCATGCCCACGACCGCGCCCAGGAACGGGATGAACAGCGGGGCGCTGGCGGGAATGCCCTCGCGCCGGAGCTGCAGCACGTGCCCGTACTCGTGCACGAGCAGCAGCAGCACGAAGCCGAGCGCGAACTTCCAGCCCCAGATCAGCGAGTAGGCACCGACCGAGACCAGCATCGACGCGGAGGTGGTGAACAGCTTCAGCTTCGGGAGCAGCAGCAGGAGCCCCTTGAGCTTCGCCCCGAACTTGACGATCAGGAGCCCGGCCGCGAGCACCGCGCCGCCGGCGCGCTTGAACCACGGCCGCTCCGGCTCCCGGGGCGGCGGCGGCTCGTACGCCTGCGGATCCGGCGTGTAGGGCCGGGGATCCTCGGGCGCGTAGGTGCCGGGGTGGTGCATCGCTCTCTCAAAGGTAGTTCGGCGCTGCGGCCGCGACGGATGAGTGCCGTGCGTATGTCACAGTCCCGCGGTGCCCGTCGTATTCGCCCGATCGCCCCTGCGCGTGACGCTCGCCGGGGGCGGAACCGACCTGCCGTCCTGGTACCGCCGCGAGGGTGGCCTCGTGGTCGCCGCCGCGATCGACCGGCACGTCTTCATGCTCGTGAACACCGAGCACCAGGCCCGGATCCGGCTCAAGCACATCGAGTGGGAGGAGGTCGACTCCTCCGAGCAGGTGGAGCACCCGATCCTGCGCGAGGCGCTGCTCAGGCGCTGGAACGGCGCGCCGCTCGAGCTCGCCTCGACCTCGGACGTGCCGCCCGGCACCGGGCTCGGCTCCTCGGGCGCGTACGCGGTCTGCGCGCTGGGGGCGCTCGCGATCGCGCGCGGCGGCTCAGCCGCGCCGGGCGAGTTGGCCGAGGAGGCGTGCGAGGTCGAGATCGAGACGCTGGGGCGCACCGTCGGCAAACAGGACCAGTACGCGTCGGCGTTCGGCGGGATACGCGCGTACGCGTTCGCACGCGACGGCGTGGTCCACGCCGAGCCGCTGGCGGTCGAGGCGGGCGTGACGGCGCGGCTCGAGGAGGGGCTGCTGCTGATCTACTCGGGCGAGCAGCGCTCGGCGTCCGACCTGCTGGCCGCGGAGGTGCGCGGCACGAGCGCCGGCGACGAGGCCGTGGAACGCAGCCTGCGCCGCGCCGTGGAGATCGCGCACGAGGTGCGCGAGGCGCTCGAGCGCGGCGACCTGGCGACGTTCGGCGAGCTGATGAACGCGCAGTGGGAGGCCAAGCTCGCGCGCTCCCCCGCGATGGCCACCCAGCGGATGGAGGAGCTGCGCCGCCTCGCGTGCGGGGCGGGCGCGGCCGGCGTGATGCAGATGGGCGCGGGCGGCGGCGGCTACCTGCTCGCGTACGCGCCCGACCCGGCGCCGGTGCGCGCGGCGATGGAGGACGCGGGCGCGGCCGAGCTGCGCTTCAGGCTCGATCCGGCGGGGTTCCGCGGCGAGGCGTTCGACGAGTACTAGGCCCCTGCGCGGGGGACCGGCTCCGTACCCTTCGGCCCGTGACCGACGAGCCACGTGAGGACGAGCCACGTGAGGACGAGCGCCTCGACGAGGAGGAGGCCCGCGCCAAGCGCGCGCTCGGCAAGCTGCGCGGGGCCGACGAGTCGCCGCGTGCGCTGAAGGCCGTCCGCGCGGTCCGGAAGCTGCTGCCGGGCGACGCCGAGCTGGGCGACCCGCTGTCCACGGCCGGCGACGACCCCTCGCTCGTGCTCGCACGCCGTGTGGCGGAGGTCGGCCAGGAGCGGCCGAGCGCCATTCGCGAGCTCGGCCTCGGCGCGTTCCAGGTCTGGCAGGCGATCTCCGAGAAGCAGGGCCGCGGGCGCGGCGACCGCGAGCTGGCGATCCTGTTCACCGACCTCGTCGAGTTCTCCTCGTGGGCGCTCGAGGCGGGCGACGAGGCGTCGCTGGAGCTGCTGCGCCAGGTCGGGCGCGCCGAGGACGCCGCGGTGGCCGACCACAGCGGGCGTGTGGTCAAGCGGCTCGGCGACGGGCTGATGGCGGTCTTCGACGGCGCGCAGGACGCCGTGAACGCCGCCTGTGCCGTGCGCGACAGGGTGCGCACGATCGAGGTGGACGGCTACCAGCCGAAGCTGCGGGCCGGCGTCCACTTCGGCCGCCCCCGCAAGATCGGCGGCGACTTCCTCGGCGTGGACGTGAACATCGCCGCGCGCGTGGCCGACGCCGCCCGCGGCGATCAGATCCTCGTGTCGGGCGCCGCGTGCGAGCAGCTCGAGGACGGCGCCTTCGACTGCAAGAAGCTGCGCCGCTTCAAGGCCAAGGGCGCGCCGAAGGAGCTCGAGGTCTTCAAGGTCGAGCCCGCCTGAGCACTCCCCCCGGTCGGGGTGGTTCCGCCGCTGACGAGTACGGGTAAATGCGGCGCGTTCACTACGCGTTTCTCGAATGGGGTACGCGTTTCTCTACCGGGAGGGAAGATCACATGTATCTGAGGGGCGGCGCACTCGCGTGCGCGGTGGCGGCTGTGTGCCTGGCGTTCGCGGGGAGCGCGAGCGCGGCCAAGCCGGGAGGCGGCGGCACGACTCCGGTCACGCACGACCCGATCCTGTTCGTGCACGGATGGAACTCGAGCGGGTCCGTGTGGAACACGATGATCAGCCGCTTCCAGGCCGACGGCTGGACCTCGTCGGAGCTCAACAACTGGAGCTACAACACGGCGCAGTCGAACGTCACGACGGCCGGGCAGGTGCGCGACAAGGTGGACCAGATTCTCGCGGCGACGGGCGCCGCGAAGGTCGACGTGATCTCGCACTCGATGGGCGGCCTCAACTCGCGCTACTACGTGAAGAACCTCGGCGGCGACGTGAAGGTCGACGAGTGGGTCTCGCTCGGCGGCCCCAACCACGGGACCGACACGGCGAACTTCTGCTTCGACACCTCCTGCGGCGAGATGCGGATCGGGTCGTCGTTCCTGACCGCGCTCAACTCGGGCGACGAGACCCCCGGCGCGGTGAACTACCGCACGTTCTGGTCGCCGTGCGACGAGGTGATCAACCCCGACTCGAGCGTGGCGCTCGGCGGCGCGACCAACACGCAGACCGCGTGCCTGTCGCACAGCGGGCTGTACGGGGACGCGACCGTCTACGGGCAGGTCCGCGACTTCGTGAGGTAGCGGCTAGACCGACCTGACGGCCTCGTCGACCGGCACCTCGCCGGCGACGAGGCCGAGGGTCCGGCCGATCGTGCCGGGCTGTTCCAGGCACGCGGCGAGCACGGCGGCGACGTCGTCGCGGGGCACGTCGCCGCGCGTCACGCGCTCGGCCAGCTCGACGCGGCCCGTGCCCGGCTCGTCGGTCAGGCGGCCCGGGCGGACGATCGTGAAGTCGAGGCCGCTGGCGGCCAGCTCGGCGTCGGCGCGGCCCTTCGCGCGCAGGTAGACCGCGAAGCCCTCGCCCTCGGCGCCGGGGTCCGCGCCCAGCGAGCTGATCATCAGGTAGCGGGCGGCGCCGGTCTGCTTGGCGGCGGCGATCAGCTTGACGGCGCCGCCGTAGTCCATCGTCTCCTTGCGCTCGGGACCGCTGCCGGGGCCCGCGCCCGCGGCGAAGACGACCGCGTCGGCGCCCCGGATCGCGTCCGCGACGTGCCGGTCATTCTCGTGCTCGAGGTCGCAGAGGACCGTCTCGGCGCCGGAGGCGCGCACGTCGGCCTCGTGGGCCGGGTCGCGGACCAGCGAGCGCACCTCATCCCCTCGATCGGAAAGCAGGCGCGCGAGCCTTAGCGCGATCTTCCCGTGGCCGCCGGCGATGGCTACCCGCACGGGGCGAGCGTACTCACGTCGCGCGTCGCGCGTGCCGAAAGAGAGCTGGTGCCCTCCGTGAGCCGTCGCATCCTCGCGCGCGCGTGCGCGGTCGCCGCCTGCCTGACACTCGTTCAGGCGGCGTCGGCGTACGCGGCGCCCGTGCCGCTCCTGCCGGACCTCGTCGCCGACACCCCGCGCTGGCCGCGGCTCGAGCAGTACTCCGACAGCGACGGCACCCGCCTGCTCATCCGCTTCGACGGCTTCATCCACAACGCCGGCGCCGGTCCGGCTGACATGCGGGGCTACGGCCGCGCCGGCACGCAGATGTCCTCGGTCGTGCAGCGCGTGCACCGCAGCGACGGCACGTGGTTCGAGGAGGCGCGCCCGGGCGCGACGATCCGCTACGAGGCCGAGGACGGCCACAACCACTGGCACCTGGCCGAGGCCGCGCGCTACTCGCTCTGGAACTGGGAGGACACCGCCGAGGTGGCCCCCGCGATGAAGGTCGGATTCTGCTTCGAGGACAGCGAGCACGTGGACGCGCACGGCCCCGTCGACGGCGAGTACTTGGACGACAACGTACGCTTCTGCGCTCAGCACGAGCCCGAGGTGGCGAGCGTGTTCATGGGCATCTCCGCCGGCTGGCGCGACATCTACGACTCGGGGCTCGCCTTCCAGTGGGTCGACGTCTCGGACGTGGCGCCCGGCCGCTACTGGCTCCACGCGGAGGTCGATCCGCACGACGTGGTGCGGGAGAGCGACGAGCAGAACGTGCACGGAGTCTCCGACATGGCGCCGACCGTGCCCGGCTACGCCGCGCGTGCGATCGCCGCCGAGGGTCTCACCGCGGGCGCCCCCGCCGGCCTGACGCTGCGCGCCGTCATCTGGGGCGATCCCGGCCAGCAGCAGTTCCGCATCGAGTCCGCCCCCGCGCACGGCAAGCTGAACGTGCCCGCCGGCGAGTGGTTCACCGGTCCCGGCGTGAGCTACACGCCCGACGCGGGCTACGAGGGCTCCGATTCGTTCACCTTCTCCTCGCGCGACGCGACCAGCCCGTTCCCGCGCCACCCCGTGGTGGCGACGGCGGCGCTCGGCGTCGAGCGAGCGGCCGAGGCGGTCGCGATCTCCGGGGCTCCCGCGCAGCTCACGGCCGGCACGAGCGCTCAGCTCTCTTCCCTCGTGACCGGCGGGCCGCCGCAGGTCACCTGGACCGCCACCGCCGGCACGATCAGCCCCTCCGGCCTGTACACCGCGCCGGCGACCCCGCCCGCGGGCGGCAGCGCGACGATCCGCGCGACCGCCAGCACGGGCGCGTTCGCGGAGGTCGCCGTGAGGATCGCCGCCGCCGCGGCTCCGGCGCCCGCGCCGTCGCCCGGCGGCGACCCCGGACCGGCGCCGGTGCTCACGCCCCTGCTGGCGAAGCCGCGGATCTCGGTCCGCGGAAGGGTCGTCACCACGAGCACC
>DASVVS010000109.1:0-11713 GCA_036386455.1 Thermoleophilaceae bacterium | reverse complement strand
CGCGGCGGCGACATCATCGACGCAGGCGACGGCGACGACACGGTCGACGGCGGCTCGGGCGACGACCGCATGCGCGGCGGCGAGGGCGCGGACCGCCTCTACGGCCGGCGCGGGCGCAACCGCTACAACGGCGGGCCCGGCGACGACGTGATCTACGCGCGCAACGGCGTCGCCGAGATCGTCGAGTGCGGCCCCGGGCGCGACCGCGTCAAGGCCGACCGCAAGGACCGCCTGCGCCGCTGCGAGCGCGTCTCGCGCTAGCGGCGGGCGGCGGGACACCGAGCCGGACCCGCTAGCCTCGCCCGCCGCATGAAGGCCATGGTCCTCGCCGCCGGGCTCGGCACTCGCCTGCGCCCGCTCACCTACGAGATCCCCAAGCCGATGGTGCCCGTCCTTGACCGGCCGGTGATGGCGCACATCCTCGGGCTGCTGCAGCGCCAGGGCTTCGACGAGGTGATCGCCAACCTCCACTACTTCCCGGACGCGGTCAAGGGCTACTTCGGCGACCGGGTCGAGTACCGCTACGAGGAGGAGCTGCTCGGCACCGCCGGCGGCGTCCGCAACGTGGCCGACTTCTTCGGCGACGACCCGGTCGTGGTCATCTCGGGCGACGCGCTCACCGACGTGGACCTGAACGCTCTCGTGGAGCGCCACCGCTCGGCGGGCGGCATCGCCACGCTCACCGTCAAGCACGTGGAGGACACGCAGGAGTACGGCGTGGTGATCCACGACTCCGACGGGCGGATCCAGGGGTTCCAGGAGAAGCCGGACCCGGCCGAGGCGCTCTCGCACCTGGGCAACTGCGGGATCTACTGCTTCAGCCCGGAGATCTTCGACTACTTCCCGAAGGAGCCGTTCGCGGACTGGGCCAACGACGTGTTCCCCGCGCTGCTCGACAACGACGTGCCGTTCCACGTGCACGAGACGACCGAGTACTGGAACGACGTCGGCTCGCTCGCCGAGCTGCGGCAGGGCACCTGGGACGCCCTCGAGGGCAAGCTCGGGCTCGACGTGACGGGCTCGAGCGCGGGGGAGGGCGTGACCGCCGGCGAGGGCTCCGACCTCGGCTCCGTCGAGATCGTGGACCCGCCGGTCTGGGTCGGCGCCGGCGTGGAGGTCGGCTCCGACGTGCGCTTCATGGGCCCGGTCGCGGTCGGCGACGGCTGCCGCGTCGGCGACGGCTGCTCGCTGCGCGACACGATCGTCTTCCCGGGCACCGACGTCGCGCCGGGCACGATCGCGATCGGCGCGATCATCGGCCGCGGCGGGATCGTCGACGCGCTGCGCCCGCTCGACGTGCTCGAGGGCAAGGCCTAGCGGCTCAGGCCGAGCGACCGGTCGGCCAGGACGAGGCCGTTGCGGTCGGTCACGAGCACGCGGACGCGCATGGCGCCGGCGGGCGGGCGCAGGCTGGCCACGCCGCGACCTCGGCGCCCGAAGTCGAAGCGGCGCTTGGCGACGGTCGCGCCGCCGGCGTCGAGCAGGCGGGCGGTGCCGACGCACGTGCGCATGTCGCGGCAGCGCAGCTGCAGTCCGATCGCGCCGCGCTTCGACACGGTGGCCGTGGCGGGGACGCTCACGCGCGCGCACCTGCCCTCGAGCGCCGAGCGCGAGAGGCTCAGCGGCTCTCCGGCGCGCTGCGTGTAGATCGTGGTGACGCCGCAGCGCGTCTCGCTCCACGCCGTGCGCTCGCCGTCGAAGTCCGCCCCACCGAGCGTCGGCTCGTTCATGCGGGCCACCGGCAGGCGGCCGCCGTCGAGTCCGTGGACGGTCAGGTCGGCGAGCTCGCCGAAGCGGTGCACCTCGAGAGTGCGGTCGTTCGAGAGCACGCGCGCGTTCATCGCGGGCAGCTCGTGCGGCGACGGGTCCGAGGGCGCGTACCACGCCGGCCGGAACAGGCCGTAGTCGGCGGCGAACTGCGGGTCCAGCAGCTTGCCGTCGGCCTGCACGTGGAAGTCCAAGTGGCTCGGACTCACCTGCGGCGGCTGGTCGACGCGGTAGGCGTCGGTGGCGGAGTCGAGGTCGTGTACGACGATCGTCCGCGGCCCGACGCTGTTGTCGGAGCCCGGTTGCTCCTCCCAGGCGACGAAGCGTCCCGCCAGGTCGAGGTGGCGGCCGCCCGCGCCGCCGCGGGCGATCTCACGTGCGCCGCCGCCGGCGAGGTCGTGGACCACGATGCCGCGCCCGCGGTCGCATGCCTGCCGCACCACGCGGGCGCCGTCCACGGCGAAGTCGTACGAGAGCACGCCGGTGTCGCCGCCCTCGTCCGTGCAGTCCGCCACGCGGGCGAGGGTGCCGTCCACCGGGCCGGCCCAGAGCTCGTCCGCGAGCACCGCCGTCTCGACCGAGTCGCGTGAGATCGGCCGTGCGGCCAGCACCGTGCGGACCACAGCGACGTGTGTCGCCGAGGCCTCGACGTCGAGCACCTGGTACGCGTACGGATGGCCCGTGGGGACGCTCGGGAAGCTCGCCAGCGTGCGCGGCGGCTCGCCGGGCGCCGCGGCCCGCACGGTCCGTGCGGGAGCGATCGATCGTTGGCCGCCCCACGACCCCTCGGTCCACACCACGCGCTCGCCCGCCTGGGCGAGACCGGTGTCGGGGCCGGGCGGGATGGAGGCGACGCGCTCGCGCGCCGGGGCCGGGCCGGCCGCCGCCAGCAGGAGCGCCGCGACGGCGAGTGCGAGTCCGCGCACATGCCTCATGGGAGCTTCAACACGCCAGGCAGCGAGGCGATGCGCTCCGTGCGGTCTACGGCGCCAGCTCGCGCACGAGCTCGGAGGCGGGGCGCACGTCGCGGATTCGCTCCACGGTCTCGCCCGCGTAGAGCGCACCCGCCTCGACCAGCGAGTCCGGGCGGTCGGCGGTCGGCCCGACCGGTCCGAGCAGCGGCAGGCGCGCGCTCTGGCGACCGGCGAGCGCCTCCTGCATCCGCGCCGGCGCGCGCGCCAGCAGCGGCGCGGTCGCCCGGTTGAGGGCTCGCACCGGCGCGGGCCCGCGCGCATCCGCGCGCGTCCAGCGCCGCAGCGCCTCGTTCGCCACCACGCGGTGCTTTGCCGGCCAACCCATTCCGAACAGCTCGGTGAGCACGGTCTCGCGCGCCTCGACCAGACGCCGCCGGTACTCCGGGTGCGCGTCGCTCTCCGGGGTGAGCAGGAAGCGGGTGCCGAGCACGGCGGCGTCGGCGCCCGCGGCGAGCGCCTCGCGCACGTCGGCGGCTTCCGCGATCCCGCCCGCCACCATGACCGGGTAGCCGGGCGGCAGCTCGTCACGCACGCGCGCCAGCAGCTCCAGCGCCGGCACCTCGCCGCGCACGTGCCCGCCGGCCTCGACGCCCTGCACGATCACGCCGTCGGCGCCGGCCGCGTGCGCCGCGCGCGCCTCCTCGGCCGAGCCGCACTGATGGATCCAGGGCCGGTCGCTGCGCCGCCGCGGCTCGCCCCAGAACGTCACCACGAGGTCCGCGTCCGAGGCCGCCTCGAAGTGCTCCGCCCGCGCGAACGGGAGCAGCAGGTTCGCCGCGACCGGTCGCTCGGTGCGCTCGCGCGCGGAAGCGATCTCGCGCCGCAGCTCGCCCGCGGGGAGGAAGCCGATGGTCCCGAGGCCGCCCGCCTCCGACACCGCCGCCGCGAGCCGCGCGCGCGAGAGCCCGCCGCCCATGCCGGCCTGCACGATCGGCCGCTCCACGCTAAGCCGGTCGAGCAGGGCGCTCACGCCGCCGCCGCCGTGCCGGAGCCGCTCACGCCGCGGCCGCGTCCTCCAGCCGCTCGCGGCGGCGCTCCTCCTCCTCGGACTGGCGGAGCATCCGCGCGAACAGCACGACCAGCACGATCACCAGCACGACCGCCTGCTCGACCATCATCATCGCGCCGCCCACGTTCTGGTCCTCGATGGGGTCGAGCCCCCAGATCCGCGGCAGTGTGCCGTAGTGCTCGTAGGCGAGCGAGCCCGACCAGGTCAGGTAGATCCCGAGCACGCCGAGACCCACCTTGGCGCTGAAGATGTAGGCGAGCGGCGCGATCCCTCTCAGCGGGCGGCGCATCGGGACCGGCTGGATCAGCGGCCACCAGACGAGGATCCCCGCGCTGAAGAACGTCACGTGCTCGAGGGCGTGCACGGGTGCGTGGTCGATCGCGCCCACGTACAGCGCCGGGATGTGCCAGAGATAGATCAGGCCGAGCCAGATCAGGATGAACGTGACCGGACTCGCGAGCGCTCCCATCCGGCGCTCGAGGCCATGCAGCCGGCGCGTGGCCGGCCGCATGATCACGCGCGAGAGCGACAGCAGGATCAGCAGCGGGCCGATGTCGCCCAGCAGGATGTGCTGGGCCATGTGGGCGGCGAACAGGTAGTCCTCGCCGAGCCGGTCGAGCGGCGAGATCAGCGCGGTCGCGAGGATCAGCATCGCGAGCGCGAAGGCCCCGGCCTGCAGCGGGCCCGCGCCCCGGCCGCCGGCCTCGCGCCGCGCGGCGCGGAAGCGGCGCACGTAGAGGTAGATGCCCACGGCCAGGGCCGCGATCGGCCCGGCCTCGAACGACCAGTGCAGCTCCGGGTGTTCCGCCGCGAGGGGCATGTGTCACCCAATCGTCGCAGCCCGTGACACACACGTAACGCGGACCGTGGAATCGTCGCCTGCGTGCGACTGGCCGACCTGCTCGCCCCGCTGACCCCGCCGCTGTGCGCGGCATGCGGAGCGGTGGCCGGCCCGGCCGAGCCGCTCTGCGGCGGCTGCCGTACGCGCCTGCGCTGGCTCGGGCCGGAGCCGCTCGCGGCAGCGGGCGTCTTCGTGTGGGCGCCGGTCGCCTACGAGGGCCCCGCCCGCGACCTCGTGAAGGCGCTCAAGTTCGGCGGCGCCTGGCGTGCGGCGGAGACGATGGCGGCGCAGATCGCGGCCAACGCGCCCGGCGCGAGCCTGGGGGCGGAGCCCCGCCCGGCGGAGCCCCGCCCGGCCGAGCCCGGCCCGGCGGAGCCCCGCCCGGCCGAGCCCCGCCCGGTGCCGCCGGCCCTCGTCCCCGTCCCGCTCCACCCCCGCCGCCTGCGCCGCCGCGGCTACGACCAGGCCGCGCTGCTTGCCCGCGCGCTCGCCGCCCGCACCGGCCTCGGGGTGAGCGAGTGCCTCGCGCGCACCGGCTCCGCCCGCGCCCAGGTGGGCCGCGACCGCGGCGAGCGCCTCGCCGGCCCGCCCGGCGCGATCCGCGCCCGCGGGCCGGTCCCGGCCCGGGCGATCCTCGTGGACGACGTCGTGACCACGGGCGGCACCCTCGCCGCCTGCGCGCAGACCCTCCGGGCGGCGGGCGCACGGGAGGTCTGCGCCGTGGCGTACGCGCGGACCCCCGGCCGCTGATCGGCCGCCCAGAAGAAGTAGTCGCGCAGACCCTGGCGCCCGTCCCCGCACGGGCGTACCATCCGTTCTCCACAGCGACCAGGAGGAGGTTCGCATGCGCATCGAGGTGAAGGGACGCAACGGAGTTGTCGTGGACGACGATCTCCGAGCCCGGATCGAGAAGCGCTTCGACCGGGTCGCGAAGCAGGTCTCGGAGCTCGCGCAGCTCGACCTGGAGCTGATGGAGGAGAAGAACCCCTCGATCCGCGACCGCGAGGTGGCCGAGGCCACGCTGCGCCTGAAGGGCACCACCCTCCGTGCGCGCGAGGCGGCACAGGACATGTCGCACGCGATCAACCTGGTCGCGGAGGACCTCGCACGCCAGGTCAAGAAGCACCGCGACAAGCGCCGCGGGCGGCGCGGGGCAGCCCGGCCCGAGGCACGCCCAGCGGCTCCGTAAGACCTCTCGAAAGGACCCCGGCGGCCCCTGTAGAAGCCGCTAACCTCGCCCTATGTCCCTACTCGACCGCGCCCTCCGGATGGGGGAGTCCAAGAAGTTCAAGAACTTCGAGAAGAGGGTCGCCCGCATCAACGACTTCGAGCCCGAGCTCGAGCTCGACGACGACCAGGAGCTGCTGGAGCGCGCCAACGCCCTCCGCGAGCGGGCGCGCAACGGCGAGCCGCTCGACGACCTGCTTCCCGAGTCCTTCGCGCTGACCCGCGAGGCGGCCAAGCGCGCGCTCGGCCAGCGCCACTTCGACGTGCAGCTGATCGGCGGGATGGTCCTCCACGACGGCTCGATCGCCGAGATGAGGACCGGCGAGGGCAAGACCCTCACCGCCACGCTTCCGGTCGTCCTCAACTCGCTCTCCGGCGAGGGCGTGCACGTGGTCACGGTCAACGACTACCTCGCCCGCCGCGACGCCGAGTGGATGCGCCCGGTCTACGAGGCGCTCGGCGTGAGGGTCGGCGTGGTCCAGTCCGACGAGCGCGACGAGGCCAAGCACGCCGCGTACGCCGCCGACGTGACCTACGGCACCAACTCCGAGTTCGGCTTCGACTACCTGCGCGACAACCTCGCGACCACGCTCGAGCAGCAGTACCAGCGCAGCCACAACTTCGCGATCGTCGACGAGGTCGACAACATCCTGATCGACGAGGCGCGCACGCCGCTGATCATCTCGGGCCAGCCCGAGCAGGCCGCCGACGTCTACTACAAGTTCGCCGCGCTGGCCAAGCGCATGGTCCCGGGCAAGAAGCCCGAGGGGCTCGAGGCCAAGTCCAAGGACTACGAGGCGGACTTCGACTTCGAGCCTGACGAGAAGCACAAGACCGTCGCGGTCACCGAGCGGGGTGTCGAGAAGGCCGAGAAGTTCATGGGCATCGACAACCTCTACCTGGCCGAGCACGGGAACCTCGTCAACCACCTGATCCAGTCGCTCAAGGCCGAGGCGCTCTACAAGCGCGACGTGGACTACGCGGTGATCGACGGCGAGGTCAAGATCATCGACGAGTTCACCGGCCGCATCCTCGAGGGGCGGCGCTGGTCCGAGGGGCTCCACCAGGCGGTCGAGGCGAAGGAGGACGTCGCGATCCAGGAGGAGAACCAGACGGTCGCGACGATCACCTACCAGAACTACTTCCGCCGCTACGACAAGCTCGGCGGCATGACCGGCACGGCCCTGACCGAGGCCACCGAGTTCATGAAGATCTACGAGCTGCAGGTGGTCGAGGTACCGACCAACCGGCCGATGGTCCGCAAGGACCAGAACGACCAGATCTATAAGACCAAGGACGGCAAGTGGGCCGCGGTCCTGGCGGAGATCGAGGCCCGCCACAAGGACGAGCAGCCGGTGCTGGTCGGCACGATCTCGGTCGAGGTCTCGGAGCTGCTGTCGAGCCGGCTCGCCGAGAAGGGCATCCCCCACGAGGTGCTGAACGCCAAGCCCGAGCACGCCGAGCGCGAGGGCGAGATCATCGCTGAGGCCGGGCGCCCCGGCGCGGTCACAATCGCCACCAACATGGCCGGCCGCGGCGTGGACATCAAGCTCGGCGGCAACGCCGAGCACCAGACCCATCAGGAGCTGCTCAAGCTGGGCCTCGAGCCCGAGAGCGAGGACTGGGACGAGGAGTGGAACGCGCTCTTCCCCAAGATCGAGGCGCGCGTGGCCGAGGACCAGGCGAAGGTCAAGGAGGCCGGCGGGCTGTTCATCCTCGGCACCGAGCGCCACGAGTCGCGCCGGATCGACAACCAGCTGCGCGGCCGCGCCGGCCGGCAGGGCGACCCGGGCGAGTCGCGCTTCTACCTGTCCGCCGAGGACGACCTGGTGCGGCTGTTCGCGGGCGACCGGATCTACCGGATCCTCGACCGCCTCGGCCCGACCGGCGAGGGGGGCGAGGAGCAGCCGATCGAGGCCTCGATGCTCTCGAAGCAGATCGAGAACGCCCAGAAGAAGGTCGAGGAGCAGAACTTCCTCATCCGCAAGCGCGTCCTCGAGTACGACGACGTGATGAACCAGCAGCGCGAGATCATCTACGAGATCCGCCAGCGGATCCTCGAGGGCGACGACATGTCGGACACCGCCCGCGCCCAGATCGCCGACGCGATCGAGCGCATGGCCGAGCAGTACCTCGTCGGCGACTTCGTCGAGGACTGGGACATCGACGCCCTGCTCACGCAGGTCGAGCAGATCTACCCGGTGGCGATCGCCGCCGAGGACCTCGACCCGAACCGGCTCGAGCGCACGGCGCTGATCGGCGAGCTGCGCGACGACGTCATGAAGTACTACGAGGAGCGCGAGAAGGACCTCGGCCCCGAGCTGATGCGCCAGCTCGAGCGGTTCATCCTGCTCCAGATCATCGACGACCGCTGGCGTGAGCACCTGCACGACATGGACTACCTGCGCGAGGGCATCCACCTGCGCGGATTCGCCCAGGAGGAGCCGCTCGTCGCGTACAAGAACGAGGGCTTCTCGATGTTCACCTCCCTGATCCAGTCGATCTGGGAGGAGTTCGGGCGCTACATCTTCAACGTCGAGGTGGAGGTCGAGGCGGAGAACGGGTCCGGCGGCCAGCAGCCGCAGGCCTGGGGCGGCAGCTCGTCGAGCTCGTCGTCGACCGCGAACTTCCAGTACCAGGGCGGCCGGCCCGAGGACCAGCCGAGCGCGTTGCAGGCCGCCGCCGCGGGTGCCCTTCCGGTGGCCGCGGCCGACGCCGCCGTCTCGCCGGACGTGAACGGCTCGCCCGAGGAGGCTGCCGCCGCGGCCAGCGTGGAGACGCGCCGGCTCGGCGAGCACGAGCAGATCGGCCGCAACGACCCGTGCTGGTGCGGGTCGAGCAAGAAGTTCAAGAAGTGCCATGGGGCCTGAAGGCCCCGCCCCACGGGACCGGCGCGCGTGAGCGCGAACGCGTCCCTCCGCGACCAGCTCAAGCTGCTCGCGGACTACCTTTGACCCAGCCTCACTGCAGGAGCGGGTAGAGGCGCTCGAGCGCGAGATGGGGGAGCCCGGCTTCTGGGACGACCAGGAGCGGGCCACCACGGTGTCGGCCGAGCACTCGCGCGCGCAGCGCAAGCTCGACAGCTACCGCACCGTCGAGTCCGAGATCGACGACCTCGAGGCGCTCGAGGAGCTGGCCGAGGAGGACGACTCGATCGCCGGCGAGCTGGAGGAGACGCGCGCCGGGGTGGAGGCGCACCTCGCCGCGCTGGAGGAGGCGCGGCTGTTCGCCGGGCGCTACGACGCGGGCGACGCGGTGGTGTCGGTGCACGCGGGCGCGGGCGGGACCGACTCGCAGGACTGGGCCGAGATGCTGCTGCGCCAGGAGATGCGCTGGGCCGAGCGGCGCGGCTTCACGGTCGAGCTGAAGGAGGTCTCGCCGGGGGAGGAGGCCGGGATCAAGTCGGCCACATTCGTGGTGCGCGGCGAGAACGCCTACGGGCTCTACTCGGCCGAGAAGGGCGTGCACCGGCTGGTGCGGATCTCGCCGTTCGACGCCGCCTCCCGTCGGCACACGGCGTTCGCGCTGATCGAGGTGGCGCCGTTCATCGAGGGCTCCGTGGACGTGGACATCGACGAGTCCGACCTCCAGATCGACACCTACCGCGCTTCGGGGGCGGGCGGCCAGCACGTGAACAAGACCGACTCCGCCGTGCGGATCACGCACCGCCCGAGCGGGATCGTCGTGCAGTGCCAGAACGAGCGCTCGCAGACGTCGAACAAGGCGACCGCGATGGCGATGCTCATGTCCAAGCTGCTCGAGCGCGAGGAGCAGCGCCGCCGCGAGGAGATGGCCAAGGAGAAGGGCGAGGCGCAGGACGTGGCGTGGGGCTCGCAGATCCGCTCCTACGTCCTGCACCCGTACACGATGGTCAAGGACCACCGAACGAACCACGAGATGGGCGACGTGAACCGCGTGCTGGACGGGGATCTCGACGGGTTCGTGCGGGCCGAGCTGCTGCGGCGGGCGGCGGCCTAGGCGATGCAGGAGCTGATCGACCGGGCGCTCGCGGAGGACGTCGGCGACGCGGACGTGACCACCGCCGCGCTGGTGCCGGAGGGGGCGCTGGCGCGTGCTCGCATCGAGCAGAAGGCGCCGGGCGTGATCTCCGGGCTGCACGCCGCGGAGTCCGTGTTCCGGCGGGTGGACCCCGACCTGCGCTGGCACGGCCACGCGGCGGAGGGCGAGTGGCGCGAGGGCGGGCTCGTGGCCGAGATCGCCGGCTCCACGGCGGCGATCCTGCGCGGCGAGCGCGTGGCGCTGAACTTCCTCGGGCGGCTGTCCGGGATCGCGACGCTCACCGCCCGCTACGTCCAGGCGGTCGAGGGCACCGGCGCGCGGATCCTCGACACCCGCAAGACCACGCCGGGCCTGCGCGCGCTGGAGAAGCAGGCGGTGGCCGCCGGCGGGGGGACGAACCACCGCTTCGGCCTCTTCGACGGGATCCTCGCCAAGGAGAACCACATCGCCGCTGCGGGTGGCATCGCCGCCGCCGTGCGGCGCGCGCTCGAAGCCGCGGCGCCGGGCATGCTCGTGGAGATCGAGTGCGAGACGCTCGACGAGGTGCGCGAGGCCGTGGAGGCGGGCGCGCCGCGGGTGATGCTCGACAACATGAGCCTGGAGGAGATGCGCGAGGCGGTGGCCATCGCCGGCGGCCGCGCCGAGCTGGAGGCCTCCGGCGGGGTGACGCTCGAGACCGTGCGCGCGATCGCCGAGACGGGCGTGGACTTCGTCAGCTCGGGCGCGCTCACGCACAGCGCTCCCGCGCTCGATCTGAGCCTGCTGCTGGAGCCGCTTTGAGGGCGGACCAAGCTCACACTTCGTAAGTAGCCGAAAGGGCGCCTCGGCACTAGACTGGGCCGTGCCCGAGCAGGCCCGGCGGGCTCATTTCGATCGCTCCCAGGAGGCTCGAAACATGCGACTGCCAACGGCGCCCACGGGCGCGCTCATGGACGCTCCGCTGGCGCTGGAGAACATTCCGGCGTTGCAGCGCGAGGTCCGCGCCCTCGCCGAGGAGCGCAACGCCGTGATCCTGGCCCACAACTACCAGGTGCCGGAGGTGCAGGACGTGGCCGACTTCGTCGGCGACTCGCTCGGGCTCTCGCGCAAGGCGGCCGCCGCCGGCGCGGACACGATCGCGTTCTGCGGCGTGCACTTCATGGCCGAGACCGCCTCGATCCTGAGCCCGGACAAGACGGTCCTGCTGCCCGACCTGGGGGCCGGCTGCTCGCTGGCCGACTCGATCACCGCCGACCAGCTGCGCGCCTGGAAGGCCCAGCACCCCGGCGCGATCGTGGTGATGTACGTGAACACCACGGCCGAGGTCAAGGCCGAGACCGACTACTGCTGCACCTCGTCCAACGCCGTGCAGGTGGTGGAGCACATCCGCCGCGAGCACGGGGAGGACGTGGAGATCCTGTTCGGGCCCGACATGTTCCTGGGCGCCTACGTCGAGAAGGTGACCGGCAGGCCGATGCAGGTCTGGGCCGGCGAGTGCCACGTGCACGCCGGGATCCGCCCCTCGGACATCGCGAAGGTGCGCGCGGAGAACCCGGGCGCGGAGTTCCTGATCCACCCGGAGTGCGGGTGCTCCACCTCGGTCATGGAGTACGTGGCCGCCGGCGACGTCGACGCCGAGAACACGCACATGCTCTCGACCGGCGGGATGCTCGACTACGCGCGCACGTCCGACGCCGACACGTTCATCGTCGCGACCGAGACCGGCATGCTGCACCCGCTGGAGCAGGAGAACCCGGGCAAGAAGTTCGTCGCCGCGAACAGCTGCGCGGTCTGCCCGTTCATGAAGATGATCACGCTGCCCAAGCTGCGCGACGCGCTGCGCGACGGCGGCCCGGCCTACACGGTCAAGGTCGACCCCGAGCTCGCCGAGCGGGC
>DASVVS010000108.1:0-41306 GCA_036386455.1 Thermoleophilaceae bacterium | reverse complement strand
GAACGGCGATGCCAGCCCCCGCCCGGGATTTAGACGGCGAGGAGGTCTCTCGCTCCGGTGTCGCTGCTCGGGTGACGGAGCTTGGACATGGCCCGGGCCTCGATCTGGCGGATGCGCTCCCGGGTGAGGTTGAAGTGCTCCCCGACCTCTTCCAGGGTGCGAGGCTCGCCCCGGTCCAGGCCGAACCGCAGCCGCAGGATCTCGCGCTCCCGCTCGTCGAGGGGGCCGAGCAGCTTGGAGATCTCCTCCGGCAGCAGGGCGGTGGCGGCCACCTCGAAGGGGGACTCGGCCGAGCGGTCCTCGACCACGTCGCCCAGCTCGGCGTCGCCGTCCTCGCGGAGGGGCTCGGAGAGCGACAGGGGCTCGGCGGCGAAGCGGAGCGCCTCGGTGACCTTGTCCTCGGGCATCTCCACTTCGGCGGCCAGCTCCGACAAGGTGGCCGGGCGGCCCAGCTTCAGCTCCAGGCGGGCCCGGGCCTTCTGCAGCCGGGCCAGGGTGTCGCCCGCGTGCACCGGCAGCCGGATCGTGCGCCCGGTGTTGGCGATGCCCCGGGTGATGGCCTGGCGGATCCACCAGGTGGCGTAGGTGGAGAACTTGAAGCCCTTGCGGTAGTCGAACTTCTCCGCGGCGCGGACCAGGCCGAGCGTGCCCTCCTGGATCAGGTCGAGGAACGGCAGTCCCTGGTTGCGGTAGTTCTTGGCGATCGAGACCACCAGGCGGAGGTTCGACTCGACCATCTTCTGCTTCGCGTCGAGGTCGCCGCGCTCGATGCGCTTGGCGAGGTCGACCTCCTCCTGCGCGGTGAGCAGCCTGACCTTGCCGATGTCCTTCAGGAAGAGCTGAAGCGAGTCGGTGGTCATGTCCGGCTTCAGGTCGATCGTGGCCTTCTTGGCCCGCCGGCCCTTCTTGTCCGGAGCGCGCTCCTCCTGCGCCGCGTTCTGCGCGTGCGCGGGATCGTCGTCGACCAGCTCGATCTCAGACTTCTCGAGGAACGCGTGCAGCTCCTCGACGTCCCCGTCGTCGATGTCGACCTCGGTCAGCGCCTGCGCGACCTCGCCGTAGGTCAGCACACCGGTCTGCGTCCCCTTGAGGACGAGGAGCTTGACCTCCTCGAGTTCCTGCAGCTCAGCTACGGACATGCCCTTCCGTTTCTCCCATCCCAGGGGTTACGCGCGCCCTGCTTCCCCACTAAAGCAGGCGTCGCGAGTCTAGTGCGCGTCATTTCGTGCAGTCAACCGAATTGGCGGGACGGTGGCATACCCCTGATTTGCGGGTTCTATACGTAAAACCGTCGAGGCCGTTCGAGGGTGCGGAACGGGGCGTTAAGCGTCGGCGAAGGACCGCGTCCGGCAGGCTTCGGGATATCGTCTCCGGCATGACCGACGATCCCGGCGTGATGGGGAACCTGCCGCGCTCGCGGCCCGGCCGCCGGAGCGAGAAGCGGGCCTCGGAGGTGAAGCCGCCGAGCACGCGCGCGAAGGCGAGCGCTGGGAAGGCGAAGCCGGCGGCGAGCGCGGGGAAGGCGAAGGCCACCGCGGCGAAGGCGACCGCGGCGAAGGCGACGCCGAAGGCGAGCAGGGCCAAGGCGACCCCGGCAGCGGCGAAGCCGAAGCCACGCACGAGCGGCAAGCCGCGCGCCACCACCCGCGCGACCGCTCCCCCCACCGCGGTTCGCGACGAGCGCGTCGAGGAGCGGCAGGGCCAGGATCCGATCACCGCGGCCCTCAAGCTCGGCATGGCGGTGGGCGACGCGGGCGTCAAGGCCGTCGCCAAGATCGTGCAGCGGCTTCCCCGCCCCTGAAGAACCCCACGAGTGTCTACGCGCCCGGACCGCTCGCCGCCCAACGGGTGCAGCGAGTTGCCCTTGGATGGTGACAGCGGGCCCTTTAAGCGGTAGGCTCGCCCCAGTGACTCCGAATTGTCGCGCGGCCTGGCCCGGTCGCGCGACGGACCAAGTGTGACCAGCTCAGACCTGCGCTGCCTGATCGTCGACGAGCACCCTGTCGTTCGCCAGGGGATCCGTGCGCTGCTCGAACGCGAGCTCCCCGGCGTGGAGGTGATCGACGCGCCCTCGGCCTCCGCGGTGCCGGGTGGCGGTCCCGCGCCCGACGTGGTGGTGGTCGACCCCTCGCATGCGGGCGGGAACGTCGAGTCCCTGGTTGCCGAGCTGCGCGAGTCGGTCGACTCGGCGATCGTGATCTTCACCGGCAACGGCGGGCCGCGCCTCCTGGCCGACGCCCTCAAGGCCGGCGTCAAGGGCTACGTCCGCAAGGACTCCCCGCCCGAGGACCTCGTCCGGGCGATCCGAGCCGCGCACAGCGGCGAGTTCTACGTGGACCCGGCGCTGTCCTCGACGATCGTGCTCGAGGAGGGCGACCGCACGCTGACAGCGCGCCAGCGCGAGATCCTCCAGATGCTGGCCGACGGGCTTCAGACCGACGCCGTGGCGAAGCAGCTCGGCCTCTCGACCGAGACCGTCCGGACCCACACCAAACGGATACTCGCCAAGCTGCACGCGGACACGCGCACCCAGGCCGTCGCGATCGCCATCCGCAACGGTCTGATCCAGTAGGGCTCCAGGCCGGTCCGTACGGACGCGTTCGCCACCGCGTCCTGAGCGGTCGCCGCGGGGCTGCCGCGGGCTGCCGCGGGGCTCTACTCCGGCAGGTCGCCCTCGTCCGACGGCGGCGCGCCGTTGCCGGCGCCCACGGCGACCGTCTCGCCCGCCGCCTTCGCGCGGTACATCGCGCCGTCGGCGATCTCCAGCAGCTCGTCCGCCCGGACGGCGTGCTGCGGGCAGGAGACCACGCCGATGGCGACGCGCAGCGGGTGCGGCCCGGGTGTGTCGATGCGCTCGATCGAGCCCGCCAGCCGGTCGGCGAGCACCCGTGCGCGCGAGGCGGTCTGGTGCGGGAGGAGGACGCAGAACTCGTCGCCGCCCATGCGGATCGGCGTGTCGACGCTGCGGATCGTCTCGCCGAGCGCCGTGGCCACGCCCATCAGCGTGCGGTCGCCGGCGGTGCTGCCGTACGCGTCGTTGATCCGCTTGAGGCCGTCGATGTCGAGGAGCAGCAGCGCGAACGGGTGGCCGTAGCGCTTCTGCACCCCGACGAGGTGGTGGAGGTGCTGCTGCATGAAGCGGGTGTTGAGCAGCCCGGTGAGCCCGTCGGTCTCCCCCAGCCACTCCTGCTCGCCGGTGCGGACGGTGAGGATGTCGCCGACCGCGTCGGCCTGCATCGCGCTGAACATCTCCGCCAGGCGCTCGACGGTCTCGAGCGCCGCCGCGGGGTCCAGCCGGTCGAGCCCGCGGTGGAGCGTGGCGATCATCGCGCCCTGCAGCACCGCGAGGTCGCGGACCAGCTCCTGCGCGGCGATGCTCTCGCGGCCCGAGAGCTCGACGAGCCGCTGCGCCCAGTCGAGGTAGTCGTCCGGCCCGGCCGGCCGCGACGCCGCGCGCGCGATCTCGCTGATCAGGTCGGGGAGCTCGTGGACGAGCCGCTGCATCGGCAGCCGCTCGATCTCCTCGAGCGACGCCCGCTCCACGAAGCGCTGCAACCACGCCTTCGCGATCTCACCGCGCGCTTCGTCGAGACGGGACAGTGGGGAGTCCACGGGCGGATGCGCGGGAGCGGCAGACAGACGACTGGCGGTGATTTTCGGCTGGTCGGTGATCACAAGTCGCCGACCGTACCCCTCGGACCGGACAGCAAGGGTCCGGCCACGCGCTGCAAGATAGCTCGCAGGAGGGGGTCCCCGGCGGCATCGAAATCCGCAAATTGCGGGCTTTCCAGGGCCGCGTGTGAAGATGCGCGGACCATGAAGGCGCGGCAGCCATGCCCGGTGGGCTGATCTCGATCGACGAGGCGCGCGAGCGGGTGCTCGCCGCGGCGCGCCCGCTGCCGTCCGAGGCGGTCCCGCTGGCCGCGGCGCTCGGGCGCGTCCTCGCCGAGGACGTGGCGAGCGCCGAGGACCTCCCGCCGTTCGACTCCTCCGCCATGGACGGGTTCGCCGTCGCCTCGGCCGAGGGCGGCGAGCTCGAGGTGGTCGGCGAGTCGCGCGCCGGCGCGCCCGCCCTGCGCGGGCTCGCGGCCGGGCAGGCGATCGCGATCTCGACCGGCGCGATGGTGCCGGAGGGGACGGCCGCGGTGGTGCCGGTGGAGCGCACGCGCCCCGGCGCCGCCGGGCGAGTGGTGGCCGAGGAGGTGCGCCACGCCGCCAACGTGCGCCGCGCCGGCGAGGACGTGCGCTCCGGTCAGGTCGTGCTCCGGGCCGGGACGGCGGTCGGTCCCGCGGAGATCGCGATGCTCGCGTCGCTCGGCCGCGCCGAGGTGCGCTGCGGCGGCGTGCCGCGCGTGGCGGTCGTGGTGACCGGGGACGAGCTCGTGGACCCCGGCCGGCCGCTCGGGCCCGGGCAGATCCGCGACTCGAACGCCCCCGCGCTCGCCGCCCTCGCCACCGCCGCCGGGGCCCGCGTGACCGGAGCCCGCCGGGTGGGGGACGACTTCGCCAGGACGGTGGAGGCGCTGCGCGCGGCGATCGCCGAGGCGGACGTCGTCTGCGTGAGCGGCGGCGTCTCGGTCGGCGAGCACGACCACGTGAAGCCGGCCCTCGCGGAGCTCGGCGTGGAGGAGCGCTTCTGGGGCGTGGCGCTGAAGCCCGGGAAGCCGACCTGGTTCGGGGCCGCGGGCGCCGGCCCCACCCTCGTCTTCGGCCTGCCCGGCAACCCGGTCTCGACGATGGTCACCTTCGAGCTCTTCGCGCACCCGGCGCTCCGGGCCCTGCGCGGCGCGGAGCCCTCGCGCACGCGCGTGCGCGCGCGACTGGAAGCGCCGATCCGCCTCAACCCGCGCCGCGAGCAGGCCGTCCGCTGCCGCCTGACCGCCGCCGAGGACGGCTGGCGCGCCACGCCGGCGGCCGCCCAGGGGTCGCACCAGATCAGCTCGATGCTCGGAGCCGACGCGCTGGCGCTCGTGCCGCGCGGCGAGGGCGAGCTGGCCGCCGGCGCTCTCGTGGATGCCGAGCCGCTCGCTCGGGATACGGTTCACCCGTGAGGCCCCGCGACCCCCGCCGCCTGATCGAGCGCCGCCGCCGCGCGCTCGGACGCGTGACGATCGTCGCCACGCCCGCCGGCTCCTCCACCGAGGACGGCAGCGTGACGACCAAGCAGATCGCGGACGTGACCCTCCCCCGCGACGAGTTCGAAAAGCTCTGGAGCGTCGAGTACCTGGAGCGGCTCGCGCGCTCGTACTGGGTCTTCCTGAGCCGCTTCACGCTCGGCCTGATCCGGGTGCTCTACACGCCCGAGGGCCGCGAGGTCGTGCTGCTGGGCCGGCCGCTGCGCCTGCTCACCTTCCGCGCGCCCGAGTACGACACCGAGCCGCACCGCGGCACCGTCACCTGGCGGATCGAGAAGGGCATCCTGGTCGCGCCTAGCGGCCGCAACCGCGGTCACCTGCGGATCTCCGTGGAGCGCCCGGATCCGGATCCCGGCGGCGACGAGATCACCGCCCGGGTCAGCTCCGAGGTCGCGAACTTCTACTCCGCGATCGCGATGAGCTGGGTCCCTAAGCGGCTCGCGCGCGTGGGCGCCTGGCTCTACAAGCAGACCCAGCTGCGCATCCACGTGATCGTGACGAACGCGTTCCTGCGCTCGCTCGCCCGGCTCGAGCTGCCGGAGTCCGTGGTCGGCTCGCTGCGCGAGGCGCGCGTGGCGATCGGCGCGGCCCCGGAGCAGGACCGCGCCGCCGCCTAGCGCGTCGCGCCTACTTCGTCGCCTTCGACACCGAGGAGATCACCGGCTTGGCCGGGTTGTCGGCCAGGTCGGTCCCGCCGACGATCACTCGGTAGTTCAGATCCTTCCGCACCTTCCCCGCGAGCACGAGGTTGTTCTTGCCCTCGACGCCCGAGGCGCGTTCGAGCCGGACCTTGGACCACAGCCTGCATCGCTGTGACTTCGGCAGCTGGCTCCACGTCGGCTGGCTCTTCTTCTTGCGGACGTACTTCTTGCACTTGCTGCCGTCGAGCCGGCCCTCGGCCAGGTACTGGACCTCGTACTCGACCTCCATCGACTCGGACAGCGAGAAGTGCGCGACGAGCCTGCTCTTGGGGGTTCGCGTGAGCTTCACCTTGCCGACCACCGGGGGCGTCTCGTCGCGCACGGTCGCCGGGACGATGTGCATCTGCGCGGTGTAGTCGGGCAGGTCCGTGACCGAGACGTTGGAGCCGTCCGCGTCACGCGTCTCGTACCACGCGCTGAACTTGATCTGCGTGTCCCCCGTGCTCTCGCCCGCGCGGACACGCACGGTCACGACCCGCGTGACACCGGGCGCCAGGCCGCCGAGGTCGCAGTGGTGGAACCCGCAGGGCGACGCGTCACCGTCCACGTCCGCGACCGGCGTCTGGTCGACGGTGTTCGGCAGGAGCCACTGCACGCGCGTCTTGTAGGTCGAGCACCTGTAGAACGGCGGCTCCGCGTTGTCCTGATTGGTCACCGTGAGCTTGAAGGTGGCCACGGCCCCCTGCTCCACCGTCACGTCGAGCGGCTCGACCGACCACTTCATGGCCGGGTTGCACTGAACCTGACCCTGCGCCGACGCCGTACCGGGCGCCACGAGGACCACCAGCACGGCAACGGCCGCCAAGCACCCAGCAGTAACGACGCGCGCGCGAACGCGCAGTCTTCCCAGGACCATCTCGCCCCCCGCTGTAGATGGCGCAGCCCCCCGCCGCACCAGTGAGCGCGGCACGTTACCCGAGCAAACTGGCGCGCAAGCGCTCCGCGACTAGAGCCTGCCGCCCGATATCTCCCGCAGCTTGGCCCTGTCGTGCACCGCCGAGACGCGCCGCACGGTGCCCGACCGCGTGCGCATCACGAGCGACTCGGTCGTCGCGCCCGTGGCCGTGTAGTGCACGCCCTCGAGAACGTCGCCGTCGGTCACGCCGCTGGCGGCGAAGAAGACGTCGTTGCCCGCCACCAGCCGGTCCACGTCGAGCACCTCGCCGATGTCGTAGCCCGCGTCGAGCAGCGCCTGGCGCTCCTCGTCGTTGCGCGGCCACAGGCGCCCGAGCATCTGACCGCCGAGGCACTTGATCGCCGCCGCCGAGATCACGCCCTCGGGCGTGCCGCCGATCCCCCACAGCAGGTCGATCGGCGACTCGTCCTGCACGGCCAGGAGCGAGGCCGAGACGTCGCCGTGCGAGATGAAGCGGATCCGCGCGCCCGCGCGGCGGATCTCGTCGACCGCGTCCTGGTGGCGGTCGCGCTTGAGCATCATCACCGTCACGTCGCGCACCTCGGTGCCCTTCTCCTTGGCGATCAGCTCGAGCGTCTCCGTGAGCGGCCGGTCGAGGTCGAGCAGGTGCACGAAGGCCGGCTGCGCCGCGATCTTCATCATGTAGACCGCCGGGCCCGGGTTGAACATCGTCCCGCGCTCCGACAGCGCCATGACCGCCAGCGCGCGCGGCGAGCCCTCGGCCGCGAGCGTGGTGCCCTCGAGCGGATCCACGGCGATGTCAACCTGCGGCGGCGACCCGTCGCCGATCTGCTCACCGTTGTAGAGCATCGGCGCCTCGTCCTTCTCGCCCTCGCCGATCACCACGACGCCGTCCATCCGCACGGTGTCGAGCATCAGCCGCATGGCGTCGACGGCGGCGCCGTCGGCCTTCTCCTTCTCGCCCAGCCCGACCCAGCGCGCGGCGGCCAGGGCCCCGTACTCGGTGACCCTGACCAGCTCCATGGCCAGGTTGCGGTCCGGGCGCCCGCCCGTGGGGTCGACCATCAGAGGACGCCCGGAGGCTTGCGCGTGCGCCCGCCGAGCGCCTGCCTGAGCGCGCCGCCGACGAGGATCATGGACGCGCCGATCAGCCCGATGACGTACCCGAACTTGATCGAGATCTCGACGCTCTCGCCCGGCCGCCCGAGGACGATCCCGTTCATCAGGATCAGCGCGGCCGCGACCATCCCGATGATCATCGTGACCTCGCCCGGCCGCCACGAGAGCTGAGCCTGGCGGACGACGAGATAGGCCAGGACGAACGGCGCGATGCACGCCAGGACCAGCGCGATGTCCATGATGTTGTAGGTCTCGAACGCGTTGAAGTCGCCGAACCTCCCGCCGTAGTTCGAATTCGGGTTGCAGCCCTCCGGGCGGGCGGGGCCGACGCTGTCGCAGCTCGTGGAGAACCACGGCAGGAACAGCGAGAACAGCAGCACGGCCGAGCCGGCGAAACCGATGAACTCGGCCCAGTGCAATCGCTTGAAGTCCACGCGCTTCTTTTCCTCCTTGTCCTTGGGGCCCTCTACCTCGTGCCGGTGGCGCCGGCGTCCGCCCAGCGCTCCGAGTCCGACACCGAAAGCGGTCGTGATGGCGACCAGCAGTATCTCCGGATGCGGCAGCTCGGCCTCCGCCTCGCCGCCGATCGCGTTGTGGGTGAGCAGGATGAACCCGCCGAAGAGAGCTCCGCCCACGACGCCGCGCAGCGCGCCCTGGCCCGCGCCGTCGTGCTCGAGCCCCGCCATGTAGCCGCCGGCGATGCCGAGGACCGACAGCACGAGATACGCGATCTCGTTGACGCCGAGCGCCCAGCCCGTGACAGCACCGAACAGCGCGGGGACGAGCCCCGCGAGTACGACCTGCAGCCCGACCGGTCTCTCCCTGAGCAGATGCGGCAACTCTCCCTCTCCCCCGCGCCGCGCTGGACCCTACCCGAACGACCGGGACTAGCGCTCGGCCAGCGTGGTGAGCACGACGTTGGTGCGCGTGCGCACCACGTTCGGCTGCCCGTGGATCCGCTCGATCACGCGCTCGAGGTGCGGGATGTCCGCCGCGCGCACGTGCACGATCGCCTCCGGATCCCCCGCCACGGTGTAGGCCCCCACCACCTCGGGGTGGTCGGCGAGCGTGCGCCGGAGGGTCGCGAGCGAGGTGTCGCCCTCGCAGAAGACCTCGAGGAACGCCTCCGTCGTCTCGCCGAGCGCGGCCTGGTCGAGCACGGCGGTGTAGCCGCGGATCGTGCCCTGGCGCTCCAGGCGATCGATCCGCCGCTTCACGGCGGGCGCCGAGAGGGACACCCGCTCCCCGATCTCCACGAGGCTCGCCCGGGCGTTGTCGAGCAGGAGCGCAAGGATCTGCCGGTCCAGCTCGTCGAGATTCTGATTCTTGCTCGAAGTCGATGGATTTATGCTTGATGGGCTGTCGATACCGGATCTAGGCTTACGAATCGAAAGATACGGCATGCTCGAGATCCCATTCGACACCATCACAGCCGCTCCACCCGGCTGGGGCCGCAGCTACCTGATGTGCCCGCCCGACCACTTCGAGGTCGCGTACTCGATCAACCCGTGGATGGACGTGACGGTGCCGGTCGACCGCGGCCGCGCGCGGGCGCAGTGGGACGAGCTGGCCGGCGCGCTGCGCGCCGCCGGTGCGCGTGTGGAGACGATCGAGCCGCAGGCGGGGCTGCCAGACATGGTGTTCACGGCGAACGCCGGGATCGTGGTGGGCGGCACGTTCGTGCCGGCGGCGATGCGCAACCCCGAGCGCCATGGGGAGCGAGCCCACTTCCAGCGCTGGTTCGCCGGCCGCGGCTACCGCGTCGCGCCGCTCGGCGACGGCGCCGTGCAGGAGGGTGCGGGCGACGCACTGCCGTTCGCCGGCCGGCTGGTCGGCGGCTGGCGGACGCGCTCGAGCGCGGAGGCATACCCCGAGCTGGCCCGGCTGACCGGGGCCGCACCGCTGGCGCTGGAGCTCGTGGACCCGCGCTTCTACCACCTCGACCTGGCGTTCTGCCCGCTCGGGGGAGGGCGCGCCATGGTGGTCCCGTCGGCGCTCGGCGATGCCGGTCGCGCGCTCGTCGCGGAGCTCGTGACGGAGCCGCTCGAGCTGACCGCCGAGGAGGGCGCGGCGTTCTGCGCGAACTCGGTGGTCGTCGGGCGCACCGTGGTGATGCCGGCGTGCCCGCCGCGCGTGCGGGAGCGGCTGGAGGACTGGGGGTTCGAGCCGCTGGTCGTCGACGTGAGCGAGTTCCTCAAGGCCGGCGGCGCGGTGCGCTGCCTGACGCTGGCGCTCGACGTGGAGCCCGAGCACGTGGGCGCCGAGGCCGCGAGCGGCTCGCCGATCGAGCTGGCCGAGCGCCACGGCGCGCACAACTACCACCCGCTCCCGGTGGCGATCGTCCGCGCCGAGGGAGCGTGGGTCTGGGACTCCGACGGCCGGCGCTACCTCGACGCGCTGTCGGCCTACTCGGCGCTCAACTTCGGTCACCGCCATCCCCGGCTGGTGGGCGCCGCGCGCGAGCAGCTCGACCGGGTGACGCTCACGAGCCGCGCGTTCCACAACGACCAGCTCGGTCCGTTCTGCCGCGAGCTGGCGGAGCTGTGCGGCAAGGACCGCGTGCTGCCGATGAACACCGGCGCCGAGGCGGTGGAGACCGCGCTCAAGGTCGCGCGCAAGTGGGGCACCCTCGTCAGGGGCGTGCCGGACGGCCGCGCAAAGGTCGTGGTCTGCGACGGCAACTTCCACGGGCGCACGATCACGATCGTCTCGTTCTCGGACGACCCGCTCGCGCGCGACGGCTTCGGCCCGTTCACGCCCGGCTTCGAGTCCGTCCCGTTCGGCGACGCCGCGGCGCTCCGCGCGGCGCTGGCGGGCGACGACGTGGTCGCATTCCTGTTCGAGCCGATCCAGGGCGAGGCGGGCGTCGTGATCCCGCCCGAGGGCTGGCTGCGCGAGGTGCGCGAGCTGTGCAGCGAACGGGGCGTGCTGATGATCGCCGACGAGATCCAGTCCGGCCTCGGCCGCACGGGCCGCACGTTCGCGTGCGACCACGAGGGCGTCGAGCCCGACGTCTACGTGCTCGGCAAGGCGCTCGGCGGTGGGATCGTGCCGCTGTCGGCCGTCGTCGCGGACGACGAGGTGCTCGGCGTGCTGCGGCCCGGCGAGCACGGCAGCACGTTCGGCGGCAACCCCCTCGCCTGCGCCATCGGGCGCGAGGTGGTGCGGATCCTCGGCGAGGGCGAGTACCAGGGCCGCAGCGCCGAACTGGGCGAGCGGCTACTGCGTGACCTGCGCGAGGCCGACCTGCGGCTCGTGGAGCGGGTGCGCGGCCGCGGGCTGTGGCTGGGGATCGACGTCGCCGGCGACGGCCCTCCGGCGCGGGCCCTGTGCGAGCGGCTCATGGCGCGCGGCCTGCTGTGCAAGGACACGCATGAGTCGACGATCCGGCTGGCGCCGCCGCTCACGATCGGCGAGGCCGAGCTCGGCTTCCTCGTCGAGGCGCTGCGGGCCGAGCTGGCTTAGCTAGGCGGCCTTGCGCGCCGGGCGCTCGGCGCCCAGGGCGGCGAGCACCTCGCCGATCTCGTGGTCGCGCGAGATCGGGTGGCGCAGCGGGGCGTCGGGGTTGACCGTGTACTCGTTGCGGCGGCCGATCTTCCTGCGCGTGACGTAGCCCTCGTCCACGAGGTCCCCCACGATCCGCTGGGCCGCGCGCTCGGTTATCCCCACCTGGACGGCGATCTCACGCATCCGCATGTCCGGATTGCTGGATATGCAGAGCAGGACCTGGGCGTGGTTGGTCAGGAAAGTCCAGGACATGGGCTTCATGTTAGCAGCTTCCTGAATTTCATTACGGGACTTGTAAAACCTAAAATTTAAGTCGCGACAGTGGAAACCCGATACACATGTCGTGTATGGTGATCTCGTCGTGAGTTCAGAGCTGCTCCTTCAGATGACCCTCCCCCGCGACCGCGCGGCCGCCGCGGCCGCCCGCCGCGCCCTCGAGCAGGCGCCGCTCCCGGGCAACGGCGACACCCACCGGGCCGCCGCGCTGCTGGCCACGGAGCTGATCAACAACGCCGTCCTGCACGGGCTGGGCGAGGAGATCCGCCTCGAGGTCCGGTCCGACGGCGAACGCGTCCGCGTGGAGGTGGCCGACGACGGCAACGGCTTCGATCCGCGCCAGCGGACCGAGCGCGAGGATCCCGGCGGCTGGGGGCTCGGCGTCGTGGACGCGATGTCCGACGACTGGGGCATGTTCGAGGGCTCCACGCACGTCTGGTTCGAACTGCGCATCTGAGCCCCCCCTTAACACTTGCCGCCCGCGCCGGGGTCTACACTGCCGGTCGCGCCGAGTCCTCGCCGTCTGTGGCTGGGAACGGGGGAACCGAGAAGTTTGGGGCGAATCGCCGACCTAGAGCGGCGTAGCGCACGAGCGCAAGCCCGTCAGCTCACCTCGTAGGCGCCCGAAGACGAGAGGGGAAGTGCGCTGAAGGTCCGAACCCGTTTGGGTCGTCTGTACGCAGTCGCGTTCGCCGCGGCCGTCCTCGCGGTGGCCGCCCCGGCGGGCGTCGCCGCCGCCCAGGAGCAGAGCACCGGCGGCGCCGCTCCTCCTCCCCCGCCCGCCGGCGCGCAGGCCCCGGTCGAGGGCATGCCTGCCGTGCCGTACGCGACCGAGATCGCAGCCGCGGCCGACGCGAACGGCGTGGACCGCCTGCTGCTGGCCGGGCTCGTGCGGGCGGAGTCGAACTTCCGGGCCGACGCCGGGAGCCGCGCGGGCGCGCGCGGGCTCACGCAGCTCATGCCGGGCACGGCGCGCTCGCTCGGGCTGCGCGTGGACCTCAGGCGCAAGATCGACGACCGGATCGTGCCGGAGAAGGCGCTCGACGCCGGGGCGCGCTACCTGAAGGCGCAGCTGGTGCGCTTCCGCCGCGTGACGCTCGCGCTGGCGGCCTACAACGCCGGGCCGCGCCCGGTCATCCGCTACCGGCGCGTGCCGCCCTATCGCGAGACGCAGGCCTACGTGAAGAAGGTCGTCGCGTACCGCAACGAGTACCGGGCGCAGCTCGCGGCCGCGCGCGAGGGCTAGGCGCCCGCCGCCTCCGCCGCCGCCCGCTCCACCACGCGCTGCACGAGCCCCTCGAAGTCCATCCCCGCCGCCTCGGCGGCGTAGCGGGCCGGGCCGGTCTCGGTCAGGCCCGGGATCGTGTTGATCTCCAGGATCTGGGGCGTCGAGTCGCGGTCGAGGATGATGTCCACGCGGGCGAAGTCGCGGCAGCCGGCGGCGGTGTAGGCGCGGCGGGCGGCCTCCTCGACCGCCTTGCGCGCGGCGGGCTCGAGCGAGGCCACGTCCATCTCGGCCGCGCCCGGGTCGTAGTGGGCGCGGAACGTGTAGAACGGCTCGTCCGTCTTGATCTCGATCACCGGCAGGACCTCTGGGCTCTCCGGGGGGCCGAGCACGGTGGCCGCCAGCTCGCGGCCGCTCACGTGATGCTCGATCACCACGCGGTCGTCGTAGCTCAGCGCTCCGACCACGGCCTGCGAGAACTCCTCGTTCGAGTTCACGAACTTGATCCCGAGCGCCGACCCCTCGCGGGCGGGCTTGACCACCAGCGGGAAGCCGAGCTGCGCGATCAGCTCCGGCAGCGTGTCGGCGGCCCCGAAGGCCGCGAAGGCGTCGCGGTTGAACGAGTGCCACACGGGAGTCGAGAGCCCGATGCCGACCATCAGCTCCTTGAACGCGTGCTTGTCGAGGCAGCGCGCCGACGCGTGCACGTCCGATCCCGTGTAGGGCACCCCGAGGATCTGCAGCAGGTCCTGGAGCGTTCCGTCCTCGCCGCCGCGCCCGTGCATCGCCACGAACACGAACTCGGGGCGCAGCCGCTTGACCTCGGCCACGAAGCCGTGGTCGGGATCGACCGGGATGGCGTCGTAGCCGAGCGCCTGCAGCGCGTCGGTCGCGCGCCGGCCGGAGCGCAGGCTGATCTCGCGCTCGAGACTGCGCCCGCCGCTCGCCACGATCACCCGCCCCGCCATCAGCCGCCCCCCTGGTGCCGGCTCAGCAGCACCGAGTCGAACGTGCGCGTGGTGGCGCGCCGCTCGGCCGCCTCGGCCAGCGCGATCTCGACCAGCTCGTTCGCCAGGTCGGGGAAGCTCAGCCCGTCCGGCTCGAACAGGTAGAACGCGAACGACCCGGGCACGGTGTTCGCCTCGTTGAGGATCACGCGGTCGCTCTCCACGAAGAAGTCGTAGCGGACGACGCCTGCGAAGTGCAGCGCGGCGTGCGCGCGCCGGGCGGCGTCGCGGATGCGCTCGGCGAGGGCTTCGTCGATCGGGGCCGGGATGATGCGGTCGGCGCTGGCCATGCCCTCGCCGGAGGCGCCGCCCTTCGCGCCGGAGGGGCCCGCGCCGGAGGCGGAGCCGCCCGCGCCCGAGGACTTCGCCGGGCCGCCCTTCGCGCCCTCGCCCCCCTTACCGCCCGCCCGCAGGTACTTGTCCTCGAACGAGAGCACGCCCTCGTGCTTGACCGGCTGCTCCAGCACCGACACGCGCAGCTCGCCGCCCGGCCGGCCGAGCACGGCGGCGTTGATCTCTATCGCGTCGTCGAGCGACGGCTCCACCAGGGCGCGGCGGTCCAGCTCGAAGCACAGCTCGAGCGCCTCCTCGAGCTCGGCGGCGTCGGCGCAGCGGGCCACGCCTATCGACGAGCCGAGCGTGGACGGCTTCGCGAAGCAGGGCACCCCCACGGCCTCGATGGCCGCGCGCGCCGCTCCCGCCGGGTCCGCCGTGAAGCGCTCGCGCGTGAGCTCGTGGTGCGGGTTCACCTCGAGGCCGGCGTCGCGGAAGACGAGCTTCGCCAGCGCCTTGTCCATCGCCGCCGCGGCCGGGCCCACGCCGCCGCCGGCGTACGGCAGGTCGGTCTGCTCGAGCGCGCCGAGCAGCGCGCCGTCCTCGCCGCCGGTGCCGTGGATCGCGTTGATGACCACGTCGACCGGCACGTCGCGGCCGCCGCGGAAGCGCGACTGGGCCGGGACCGCGAACGGGGAGCCGGACGTGCCGAGCCGCAGCTCGACCGGGTCGGCGCCCTCCGGCGCGTCGCCGCCGAAGGCACCCACGTCGCGCAGCGCGTCGCCCGTCCACCAGCGCCCGTCGCGCGAGAGGTAGACCGCCACCGGCTCGTGCCGGTCCTCGAGCGCCGCCATGAGCTGCTGGGCGCTGATGATCGAGACGTCGTGCTCGACGGACGGGCCGCCGAAGCAGACGGCGACCCTCACGCGTGCTGGAGGTGGCTCACGGGGCGGACGATATCCGCCCGGGCGGCGCGCTCAGGCGGCCGAGGCGGCGACGTTCCCGCCGCCCCGGTACAGGTCCGGCAGGTCGTTCTCGAACAGGACCACGTCGCCGCGGCGCGTGGTGCGCGCGAGCAGCGCCTGCGCCTCGCCGGCGTCCGCCACCACGTGCAGCGCGTCGGCGGAGAAGCCGCCGTCCTCGAGCCCGGCGCGGATCGGCGCGGTCTGCTCCGGCCCCACCAGCACGATCAGGTCGCAGACCTCCGCCGCCTTCTGCCCGAACAGCCGGTTCTCGGCCTCCTGCCGCGAGCCGAGCTCCACCATCCCGGGCGTCACGAGGAGCCGCCGCTCGGCCGGGTGCGAGGCGAGCACGTCGAGCGCGGCGGCGGCGCCCTCGGGGTTCGAGTTGTAGGCGTCGTCGATCACCACGACCCCGGCGCCCGGGTTCACGATCGGCGACAGCCGGTGCGGCGGCGGCTGCACCTTCGCGAGCGCGCGTCCGATCGCGTCCAGCGGAAGCTCCATCGCGAGCCCCGCGGCCGCCGCGGCCACGAGGTTGGCCACGTTGTGCTCGCCCAGCAGGCGCGCCTTCACCTGCACGTCGCCGCCCTCGCGCGTGCGCAGGCGGAACACCGTGCGCCCGTCGCGCAGCTCCACGTCCTCGGCCCACACGTCGGCGTCCTCGTGCGGGAACGGCGTGAACAGCCGCACCGGCGCGGGCGAGCGGTCCGCCGCGCGGCGGCAGCGCTCGTCGTCCGCGCGCGTGATGAAGGTGCCGTCGGGCGGCAGCGAGGCGCCCAGCTCGCCCTTGGCCCGCTCGGTCTCGTCGAGCGAGCCGAAGCGCTCCAGGTGCGCGGGTCCGATCGCGGTCAGGATCCCGATGCTCGGGGAGACCAGCTCGCACAGCTCGGCCACGTCGCCGCGGCGGTAGGCGCCCATCTCCGCGACGAACGTCTTGTGCCGCGCCTGGAGGCCCTCGTTGATCGCGCGCACGACCCCGAGGAAGCTGTTGAACGACGCGGGCGTGGGATACGCGGGCCCGCGCAGCTCGGCCACGGACGCCACGCAGCTCTTCGTGGTCGTCTTGCCGTAGGAGCCCGTGATGCCCACCACGAGCGGCGCGACCTCGGCGAGCCGCGCCCGCGCGCGGCGCTCGAAGCGGCGGTTGTCGAGCTTCTGGACAGGCTTCACGAGCAGGTTCGCGAGCAGCAGCAGCTCGGGCGCGAGCAGGTACGCGGCGAGCGCGACTACGGCGCCCGCGATCGCCCCCGCCAGCGGATCGGCCCCCGCGATCGCCGCGACCGACACCGCCAGCGCGGCCGCCCCCACCAGCCCCAGCGCGGCGCCGTAGGTGCGCTTGGCCCGCGGCGTGAAGACGAGCGGCTTGATCTGGTCGCGCCGCAGGAGGCCGATCCCGCGCCGGACGCCGAGCGCCAGCGCGAACAGCCCGAGCAGCAGCACCGTGCCGCCGAACTCGACGATCGCGGCGGCGATCGTGCCCGCGGCGACCACGGCGATCCCGGCCAGCTCGGCCGCGTGCAGCCGCTCCCCGCGCCGCGCCACCCACACGCGCAGCCGCGCCGGCTCGTAGTGCTCGAGCTGGAACAGGTGCAGCAGCACGTGCAGCCGCCCGGCCATCAGCACGAGCAGCCCGGCGAAGGCGAGGACGAACCCGGCGGCGATCATGCGGCCGCGAGCTGGCGCGGCTGCTCGCACAGGAACAGCCGCGCGACGCTTCCGAAGCGCGCCACGTCGTCCGCGTACGAGTAGTGGCCCGCGCCCTCGAAGACGGCGAGGCCCGCGTCCGGGATCAGCTCCTCCATGCGGTGTGCCATCCAGAGCGGCGTGTCCTCGTCGTCGGAGCCCCAGACGAGCAGCGTGGTCGCCTCGATCCGCGGGAGCCGGTCGGAGAGGTCCATCGCGATCAGCCGCCGGAAGGTGCCGCGCATCGTCTCGGACGCCTGGAGGTAGTCGGTCGAGCCCACGCGCGCCCGCAGCCGCTCCTGGAGCGCGCGGCCCGGCGACCCCATCCGGCCCGCGACCTTCCCGGCCTTCGCCACGCCCACCTTCGCCCTGTACTTCATGCCGCGCCGCGGCGGCAGGCCCGCCGAGTCGCAGAGCAGCAGCCGGCCCACGCGCTCCGGGTGCTGGGCGGCCATGCAGATCGCGATGCGCCCGCCATGCGAGTGCCCCACCACGTGCACGCGCTCCACGCCCAGCTCGTCGAGGAAGCGCAGCACGAAGCGCATGTAGTCGTCGGCGTCCCAGGGCTCGGGGGGCGGGTCGCTCTCGCCGGCCCCGGGCAGGTCGAGGGCGACCACGCGCGTCTCGTGCTCGAGCGCCGCAACGATCGGCTCGACGGCCTCCAGATGGGCCCCCCACCCGTGCAGCACGAGCACCGGCAGATCGGCCGCCTGGCGCTGGGCTCCGCGGTCGGAGTGGCGGATCGAGAGTCCGTCGATCGTCACAGCCGCACAGGTTAGGCTGACCCTGTGCACCTCGCCCAGCTCAACGTGGCTCGTGCGAAGACGCCGCTCGACGCGCCCGAGATGGCCGACTTCATGGCGCTGCTCGACCCGGTCAACGAGCTGGCCGACAGGAGCCCCGGCTTCGTGTGGCGGCTCGAGGACGAGGACGGCAACGCCACCTCGATCCGCGCGTTCGACGACGACCGCGTGATCGTGAACATGTCGGTCTGGGAGTCGATCGACGCGCTGTGGAGCTACGTCTACTCCGGGCCGCACCTCGACGTGATGCGCCGCCGCCGCGAGTGGTTCCGGCACTTCGGCAGCCCCGCCCTGGTGCTGTGGTGGGTGCCGGCCGGCGAGATACCGACGGTCGAGGAGGCCAAGCGGCGGCTGGCGCTGCTGGAGGAGCACGGCCCGACGCCCGACGCGTTCACGTTCAAGGTGCGCTTCGGCGCCCCCGGCCCGGCCTCCGCGCCGCTGATCGACGACCGGCTCGGCTGCCCAGCCTGAGGGAGCCCCTAGGGGACATTCCGGATTGGCACGGGGCCGCCCGTCCGCGAGGGTCGGAGCATGACTACTACACAGCAACCCCCCACTCCCCCGCCGCCCTCCGAACCGCGCCGCCTCGTGCGCTCGCGCCGCCGCGTCCTCGGCGGTGTCGCCGGAGGGCTCGGCGACTACTTCCGCGTCGATCCGATCCTGTTCCGGATCGGCTTCGCCGTGCTCACGTTCTTCGGCGGCGCCGGCCTGCTCGCGTACGTGGCGATGCTGCTCTTCGTGCCCGCCGAGGGCAGCGACCGCCCGCCGCTCGGCATCCGCTTCCTGCGCGGCGACCGCACCGTGTGGAAGCGCGTCGGGCTCGTGACCGCGGTGCTCGTGGTGAGCGCTGTCGCCGCGATCGCGAGCGCGTGGGCCACGGGTACCGGCTCGGGGGCGTACGCGGCCGCCGCGGTGATCGTGCTCGGGATCGCGCTAGTCGCGGCCTCGTTCCGGGGCGGTGCCCGCTGGCTGATCGTGCCCGTCCTGGCGGTGGCCCTGCCGGCCGGCGTGGTGTCGGCCTCCGGGGCGGACTTCCACGGCGGCGTGGGCGAGCGCGCGTACCGCCCCGCGTCACTCGCCGACCTGCGCGAGAGCTACCGCCTCGGCGTCGGGAACCTCGAGGTCGACCTCCGCGACGTGCGCTTCCCCGCGGGCGACACGCCCCTGAGGCTGAAGATCGGCACCGGCAACGTCGAGCTGATCGTGCCGGAGAACGTGTGCGTCGCGACCGAGGCACGCATCGGGGCCGGCTACGTCGGCGCGCTCGACCGCGAGGCGGGCGGGATCGACGTGGACTGGAGCGACACGCCCCGGCCGGCGCGCGATGTGCCACGGCTCGTCGTGGACGGCGAGGTCGGGATGGGCGCGTTCACCGTGTCGCACCGGCCGGTCGACCACGAACGCCGCGGCTTCGAGCCCGGCGCCTACGGAAGCAACGACGCGTGCCGCTGAGGTACGACAGCACCACGCTGGTCGCCGGGCTCGTCTCGATCGGGCTCGGCGCCCTGCTGCTGCTGCACGACCTCGGCGCCATCGTCCTCGGATTCCCATACCTCGCCCCGGCGGCCTGCGCGGCCGTGGGGGCGATCCTCGTCGCACGCCGCGGCCGCGGCGTCGCCATCGCGGCCGGCGCGGCCCTGCTCGCGCTGAGCGCGCTGCTCCTGCTGCGCGCGCTCGGCTGGTGGATCAGCGACGCGATCGCCTGGCCCCTTCTGGCGGCGGCGGTCGGCGGGACGCTGATCTGGCGCCAGTCGGCCGACGCCGCCGCGGCCGCGGAGCCGCCTGTCGAGGCCGAGCGTCCCTCGCCGCACGTCGGTGGACGCGGGGCGATGGGCGGCGCGGGCCTGGGACGCGGCGCGCTGAGCAACGTCACCCTCGGCGCGGCGCTGGTGCTCGGCGCGGCGCTCGTCTTCCTGTGGGCGAACGGCGCGCTGAACGCGGCCGGCGACGTGGTGCTCGCCGCCGTGGTCATCGTGCTGGCGGTGGCGCTGATCCTCGCGCCCCTGTGGTGGCGGCTCGGAACCAGCCTCGCGGCCGAGCGCGCCGAGCGGATCCGCTCGCAGGAGCGCGCCGAGCTGGGGGCCCACCTGCACGACTCGGTGCTGCAGACGCTCGCGCTGGTCCAGCGCCGCGCCGACGACCCGCGCGAGGTCGCCCAGCTCGCCCGCCGCCAGGAGCGCGAGCTGCGCGCGTGGCTGCTGGGCCGCCCCGCGACGCCCGCCGCGGAGACCCTGTCCAGCGCCCTCGAGCGCGCCGCCGGGGAGATCGAGGACCTGCACGGCGCGACGATCGAGGTCGTGACCGTCGGCGACTGCCGGCTCGACGAGCGCACCGAGGGGCTGGCCGCGGCGGCGCGCGAGGCGATGCTGAACGCGGCTAAGTTCGCGGGCGATGACGGTCCCGTCGACGTGTTCGCCGAGGTCGGGCCCGACCGCGTGGAGGTGTTCGTGCGCGACCGGGGCCCGGGCTTCGACCCCGCGGCGGTGCCGGCCGAGCGCCACGGGCTGCGCGAGTCGATCGTGGGACGGGTCGAGCGGCTCGGGGGCCGCGCGCTCGTGAGCTCGCGGCCGGGCTCGGGCACCGAGGTCGAGCTGCGGATCGACCGGAGGGCGGCGTGAGCGAAGGCGCCCCGGGCGGCGTGAGCGAACGCGCCGCCCCGCGCGTGGTGATCGTGGACGACCACGCGCTCTTCCGCGCCGGGGTTCGCAGCGAGCTGGGCGGGCCGGTCGACGTGGTGGGCGAGGCCGGGACCGTGGCCGAGGCGGTCGAGTGCGTGCGCGAGCTGCGACCCGACGTGGTGCTGCTCGACGTGCACATGCCCGACGGCGGCGGCGTGGAGGTGATCCGCCGGCTCGCCGAGGACCCGGACCCGCCGCGCTTCCTCGCGCTGTCGGTGAGCGACGCGCCGGAGGACGTGATCGAGGTGATCCGCGCCGGCGCGCGCGGCTACGTGACTAAGACGATCGCCGGCGCCGACCTGGCGGCGGCCGTGGTGCGCGTCCGCGACGGCGACGCCGTCTTCTCGCCGCGCCTCGCCGGCTTCGTGCTGGACGCATTCGCGGGCGGTGGCGGCGACCCGCCGCCCGACGACGCCGAGGTCGACCAGCTCACGCCGCGCGAGCGCGAGGTCCTCCAGCACATCGCCCGCGGCTACATGTACAAGGAGATCGCCCTGCGACTCGGGATCTCGGCCAAGACGGTCGAGGCGCACGTCTCGGCCGCGCTGCGCAAGCTCCAGCTCTCGAGCCGCCACGAGCTGGCGCGCTGGGCGATCCAGCGCCGCCTCGTGGACTAGCCCGGCTCCTTCAGCGACCTGAACGTGATCGAGTAGCGCAGGTCCTTCGTGGCCGGGATCGAGTGCTGCCAGGTCCAGCGCGCCTGGCCCGACAGCAGGTACGCCGAGCGCGGCTCGAGCTCCAGCTCCTCCACCAGCCGCTCGCCCTCCTTCGTGCGCCGCTGGAAGCGCATGCGGCAGGGCGCGCCGAGCGAGACGCCGACGATCCGCCCGAACATCGGCGCGTCGCGGTGCCAGCCGATTCCGGCGCCGGCGGGGTAGCGCGAGATCAGGATCTGCGCGAGCTCGCGCTCCGCCAGCGCGCCGGCGCGCTCCCGGACGAACTCCAGCTCGGCGGGCAGCGGATCGGCCGGCTCCGTGCTCCGCGACTGGTAGTCGTAGTCGAGGCCGAAGTGGCGGACGGTGCGCTTCGCGGCCTGCCCGTGCATCACCACCTCGCGGTAGTCGAGCCCCTCGAGCACGCGCACGACCCCGGCCTCCTCCTCGGAGGAGAGGAACTCGGGGCGGTAGACGAGCCCGTTCAGCATTCGGTGGTCGCGTCTCGCCCCTCGCCGGTTCTGTCGGGAGGCCCCGTTAAACCGTGAACCAGCGTGCGAACGGCCGTGTCCCATTTGCTCTTTTCTGAGGTGGCGCTCGACAAACTCGGTCGGAGAGGCATAACCGAAGCCGAAGCCCGCCAACTTCTCCGCAATGTCCATGTCACGGTCCGGAATCCGCGCGCTAACGCCGACCGTAACCGACGGCTGCTGTTGGTCGGGCGGACAGATGGCGGACGCGGACTGACGATGGTCATCGAGGGGACGCCGGATCCAGCAGAATGGCTGGTTATCACCGGATGGGATTCGACACCTGTTGAGCGTAGACTCGGGGGCCGGCGATGAGCAAAGATCCTTGGACAGATCCGGACCCCCAGCCAGGCGCCTTCGACGCAGACTTGGCGCACATCGATCAGGCGTATGTGGAGGTCCATGACGGCACCCGAGCCGCTCGGTTATCCGGACAGGTGGATCCCACACTTTCGTGCTTTGTGATCGGGCCGATCGGGAACCGCTTGGCCGCCCTGGGTTCCCCGGAACGAGAGACGTACGAGGAATCGATTCGCGTGATGGAAGAAGTGATCGAGCCAGCGTGCCAGAGCGTTGGCCTATCACCAGTGCGAGCAGACTCGCTCGCCCGTGCAGGCGAGATTACCGAGCAAATTTTCCGTCGCCTACACGATGACGACGTAGTGATTGCGGACCTAACTGGCGCCAACCCGAATGTCATGTACGAGCTAGGCCTGCGTCATACGAGGGCAAAGCTGACGGTGCAAATCGGTGAGTACGGGCGTCTTCCTTTTGACGTGAACACGATCCGCACGGTCCAGTTCAGCCGTTCCGCATCTGGCCTGATCAGCGCCAGAGAAGAGCTGACACACCTGCTCGCAGCTGGCATTGCAGGCGACTATGACCCCGTAAGTGCGACGCGCCTGTGGACCGAGCTTGATAGTGCCGCGCCCCTAGATATCGCGGCGAGCGACGCGGGCGAGGACGGAGAACGCGCGGAAGATGGCGATCGTGGGTTCCTCGAGATCATGGTGGAGTGGGAAGACCAACTTGATGAACTAGTACCAGCACTCGAGGGCGTGAACCAACACATCGTGCGCCTCGGAGACCTGGCTGAACGCTCCACAGCCAAGATCGAGGAGAGCGATGCCGCTGGCAAGGGAATGCGAGGGCGGCTTCAAGTTGCAACTCAATACGCGACGGAGCTCGGATCTATAGCTGTCGACCTCGTCGGTGCGGTCGAACACTATGGAGTCGTTCTTCGAACGGTTTCGGACGGCACTCTCGCACTGATCAGCAACATCGAACACGATCCGGAACAGTTGGAGGACGAGAATGTGCTCGAGTTCGCCGTTACAACGCGTGGAGCCGCAGCAGCTACGCGCAGCAGCATGAGCGCGTTCTCGGGCCTTGCAGCCGCCGTGGCTGAGAGCGCACAAGTGTCTCGAGTGGTACGCGACCCGTCCCAAAAGGTCCTCAGCGCGCTGCAGCAATTTGCGGCTGTCACTTCAACGATTGATGAATGGGATAGGCGGCTGCAAGCGCTAGGCGTCCCCGAGCCTCCGCCGGACTGGGACGACATACAGGAACCGTCCGAACCCAATAGCGGAACCGCTACCCCCGCACCGCAGCCAGAACAGCAGCACCGGCCGCAGCCAAGTAACTGACCCGGGCTCATCGCCGGGACGCGCCGGTCCTTGTGGGCCCGTTCAGGCCAGCGCCGGCGCCTCGGGCAGCCGCTCGAGCGCGGCCTGCATGTCGGCCTCGGAGAACTCCACGTCCTCGAGCGAGCCGGACAGGTACGCCTGGTAGGCGGACATGTCGAAGTGCCCGTGGCCGGAGAGGTTGAAGAGGATCACGCGCTCCTCGCCGGCCTCGCGGGCGGCCTCGGCCTCCACGACGGTCGCCCGCACCGCGTGCGCGGCCTCCGGCGCCGGCACGATCCCCTCCGTCCGGGCGAATCGCAGCGCGGCCTCGAAGCACTCGTTCTGCGCGTAGGCCGCGGCCTGCACGAGCCCCGCCTTCACGAGCCCGCACACGAGCGGCGAGTCGCCGTGGTAGCGCAGCCCGCCGGCGTGCAGCGGCGGCGGCACGAAGTCGTGGCCGAGCGTGTACATCGGGAGCAGCGGCGTCATGCCGGTCGTGTCGCCGAAGTCGTAGCGGTACACGCCGCGCGTGAGGGTCGGGCAGGCGGCCGGCTCGGCGGCGAGGAAGCGCGTCTTGGCCCCGTCGCGCAGCACGCGGCGCACGAACGGGATCGCGATGCCGGCGAAGTTCGACCCACCGCCGACGCAGCCGATCACCACGTCCGGCTCCTCCCCCGCCATCCCCATCTGCGCGATCGCCTCCTGGCCGATCACGGTCTGGTGCAGGCAGACGTGGTTGAGCACGGAGCCGAGCGCGTAGTTGGCGTCGGACCCCGCCGCCACCTCGACGGCCTCCGAGATCGCGATTCCGAGCGAGCCCGTGTCGTGCTCGGCGTTCGCCCGCCCGGCCTCGGTGCGGTCGCTGGGCGAGCGGTGCACCGTCGCGCCCCACGTCTCCATGAGCGCGCGCCGGTACGGCTTCTGGTCGTAGCTCGACCCGACCATGTAGACCTCGCACTCGATCCCGAACAGCGAGGAGGCGAGCGCGAGCGCGGAGCCCCACTGGCCCGCGCCGGTCTCGGTCACGAGCTTCTCGATGCCCGCCTGCTTGTTCGCGAACGCCTGCGGCACGGCGCTGTTGGGCTTGTGCGAGCCGGCGGGCGAGACGCCCTCGTACTTGAAGTAGATGTGCGCCGGCGTGTCGAGCTCGCGCTCGAACGCGCGGGCGCGGTAGAGCGGCGAGGGGCGCCAGCGCCGGTAGACGTCGCGCACCTCCTCCGGGATCTCGACCTCGGGCTCCGTGGAGACCTCCTGCTCGATCAGCCCCATCGGGAAGATCGGGCTCAGGTCGTCCGGCCCGGCCGGCTCCTTGGTGCCCGGATGCAGCGGCGGCGACGGCGGCGGACCGGGGAGGTCCGGCATCAGGTTGATCCAGTGCGTGGGGATCTCGGACTCGGGCAGCAGGAACTTCAGGGTGGCGTCGCTCATGGGCCGGACCGTATCGGGATACTGGGCCGCATGAGCGACTACGACGTGATCATCGTCGGGCAGGGCGCGCCCGGCGAGCACTGCGCCGCGCGCCTGGTCGAGGGCGGCGCGAAGGTGGCGGTGGTGGAGCGCGAGCTGGTGGGCGGGGAGTGCTCGTACTGGGCGTGCATCCCGTCGAAGACGCTGCTGCGCCCGGGCGAGGCGCTGCAGGCCGCGCGCGAGGCGCCCGGCGCCCGCGAGGCGCTGAACGGCCGCGGGGTGGACGCGGCGGCGGTGTTCGAGTGGCGCGACTTCCAGACCTCCTCGTACGACGACTCGGGCGCGGCCAAGTGGCTCGAGGACGAGGGGATCGAGCTGTTCCGCGGCGAGGGACGGCTGCTCGGCGGCGGGCGCGTGGCGGTCGGCGACCGCGAGCTGAGCGCCGGCCACGTCGTGATCGCCACCGGCTCCGAGCCCGTGATCCCGCCGATCTTCCGCGACCTCGACGGGGTTTGGACGAACCGCGAGGCCACCGGCCTGAAGGAGGTGCCGCGGCGGCTCCTCGTGGTCGGCGCCGGGCCCGTGGGAGTGGAGATGGCGCAGGCGGTGCGGCGGATGGGCGCCGAGGTGGTGCTGGTCAACGGCTCCGACCGCGTCCTCCCCCGCGAGCCGCGCCGGCTCGGGGAGAAGCTGGGCGAGGCGCTCGCGCACGACGGGATCGACCTGCGCTGCGGGGTGCACGCCGAGTCCGCGCGCCGCGAGGAGGACGGCTACGTCCTCGAGCTCGACGACGGCTCGGCGCTGCGCGGCGACCGGCTGCTCGTGGCGACCGGGCGCAAGCCGCGCACGGACGGCTTCGGCTTCGAGGACGCCGGCGTGAAGCTCGGCGAGCGCGGCGAGGTGGAGGTGGACTCGCGCATGTCGGCGGGCGAGGGGGTCTGGGCCGTCGGTGACGTGACGGGGATCTGGCCGCTGACCTACGTCGGCAAGTACCAGGGCCGCGTGGCGGCGGCGAACATCCTCGGGCGCCGCGCGGAGGCGAACTACGAAGCGGTCCCGCGGGTGGTGTTCACCGACCCGCAGGCGGCGTCGGTCGGCGCGGCCGAGGGCGAGCGCGAGGTCACGGTGGAGCTGTCGGGCGTCGCGCGCACCTCCACCTACACGCGCGAGTACGCGGACCGGCCGGGCTTCATGACGCTCGTCTCCGACGGCGAGCGGCTGACCGGCGCCTACGCGCTCGGGCCGGAGGCGGGCGAGTGGCTCCAGCAGGCCACGCTCGCGATCCGGGCGCGGGTGCCGCTGGCGGTGATGGCCGACACGATCCAGCCGTTCCCGACGTTCAGCGAGGCGTTCATGGAGGCGATGCTGGAGCTGGGCGCTCCGGCGAGCGCCTAGCCGGCTTCAGGGATGGGGATGAACTCCCAGCGCTGGTAGGCGCCGTCGTTCGGGGCCATCGTGTAGATGTCCTCGGGGGTCCCGTCGAGGGCCATTGCTGTCGAGCACCATCGGATACTTCCCGGCCGCCGCTATGCCGTAGCCGATGTCCAACGAGTCGAGCCTCCAGGCGGTCCCGTCGCCCTCACCCGCGGCCTGCACGTGGTGGTTCTCGGCGTTCAGCTCCGGGGCGAACAGCTCGCGCCCCGTCGCCTTGCTCCGGATCCGGTACCAGACCCCAACCTGAGGCTCCCCCGCCATCAGGGCGAAAATGCTACTCCCGGCACGAGCCGCCGACAACCGCCTACGGCGCGGCCAGGGCCGCGAGCCCCGGCGCAAGCCCCAGGAGCGCGGGCGGGGTGACGTGCTCGAGCAGAGCGCGGTCGCCGGGCTCCTGCGCGGCGTAGCCGTGGAGCGCGCCCGCGAGCGCGCCCGCCATGGCGGCGATCGTGTCCGTGTCGCCGCCGATCCGCACGCCCGCGCGCACGGTCTCGACCGGGTCGCCGCCGGCCGCTGCGAACACCCCGACGGCCGCGGGAACCGACTCGAACGCGAGCATCGAGGTGCCGACCGCGGCCTCGATCCGCTCGAGCGCCGCGTCGAGCGGGTCGAGCTCGCTCCGGGCCACGCCGTCGGGGTCGCGCGGGGCGCGCGCCTCGTCCACCGCCAGCTCGATCCGGTCGCTCACGCGCGGCAGCGCCACGATGCGGCCCTCGCGCACGCCGAGGCCGTTGCCGAGCGCCGCGCCCAGCACGCAGGCCTCGGCCACGTCCTGCCAGCCGCTCCCCGGCCGCAGGGCCGTCGCGACGCCCGCGGCGATCGCGCCCGCGGCCGCCGCGGCCACCTGCGTGTCGTGGGTCGGCCGGCTGGTCAGCCACGCCAGCTCGACCGCCGCCTCGGGATCGCCGGGGTGGATCAGCCCGGCGGGCGCGACCCGCATGGCCGAGCCGTTGGTCACCCCCACGCGCTCGTCCGCCGCCACGTCGCGGCCCTCGAGCCGGGCGCGGGTCGTCGGGCCGGCCTTCTTGGCGGTCGGCGCCTCGCGGAACCAGCGCACGAGGGCCGCGTGCCACAGCTCCGCGGTCAGCTCCCCGCCGGAATCCACCAGCGCTCGCGCCAGGGCCTCGAGCTGCCCGGTGTCGTCGGTCACCGCCCCCTGCTCGACGCCCGTCAGCGGGTCGGCGGCGCGCATGACCTCCTCGCGCGTGGAATCCTCGAACGGCTCTCCCGCCACGTCGCCGAGCGTCGCGAACGCGAGGCATCCGCGAACGCGGTCCTCCAGCCAGTCGCGGTCGCCGGGGCGCACCCGGCGAGCTTACGCGCACCTGCCGAAGAGCCAGCAGCGCCAGGATCGCGATCGTCCACCGCGGCACCCCGGTAGGGTGGCGCACCGTGAACCTCGAGGGAGCGGGCACGCTGGTCGCGGGCGGGGCGTCGGGTCTCGGCGAGGCGGCCGTGCGCGCGCTAGCCGAGCGCCGTGCGCGCGTCGCGATCCTCGACATCAACGACGAGAGGGGCGAGGCGCTCGCCGCGGAGTTCCCGGCCGGCGGCGCCGTGTACTTCCACGCCGACGTGACCGACGAGGAGCAGGTCGAGGCCGCGGTGCGCGGCGCGGTCGACGCCTTCGGCGAGATCCGCTTCGCGGTGGCGAGCGCCGGCGTGGGCTGGGCCGAGCGGGTGACCGGCAAGGAGGGCCCCGCCAAGCTGCAGCCGTTCGAGCAGGTGCTGCGGATCAACCTGATCGGCACCTACAACGTGCTGCGGCTCGCGGCCGCGGCGATGAACGCGAACGACCCGGATCCGGGCGGAGAGCGGGGCGCGGTCGTGATGACGGCGTCGATCGCCGCCTTCGACGGTCAGATCGGGCAGACCGCCTACGCCGCGTCCAAGGGCGGCATCGTCGGCCTCACGCTGCCCGCCGCGCGCGACCTCGCGAGCCGCGGCATCCGCGTCTGCACGATCGCGCCCGGCACCTTCGACACGCCGCTGCTGGCCGCGCTGCCCCAGGACGCACGCGACGCGCTCGGGCAGCAGATTCCCTTTCCCAGCCGCCTCGGGCGCCCCGAGGAATACGCCGACCTGGCCGTGCACATCGCCGAGAACTCGATGCTCAACGGCGAGACGATCCGGCTGGATGGCGCGCTGCGGATGCCTCCCCGCTAGTAAGACAGGGGTGGGTCGTGCTACGGTCCCCCAGACCGGGGAAGCTCCCGGCGAAATACGCACGGCATCGCAGGAAAGTTGTAAGTCAGTAACCGCAGCCTCCTCCGCGTACCGAGCACGAAACACACCTACGGAGGACTAATGCCTACCGGAACCGTCAAGTGGTTCAACGACGACAAGGGATTCGGGTTCATCACCCCGGACGAGGGCGGTAAGGACCTCTTCGTCCACTTCAGCGGCATCGCCGGCAACGGCTTCCGCTCCCTCGCCGAGGGCTCGCGCGTCTCGTACGACGCCGAGCAGGGCGACAAGGGCCCGAAGGCCGTCAACGTCACCCCCGTCTAGGGGACCCCTCCTGCGATCCCGCCCGGCCGCGCGCCGGGCGGGCGATCGCTACCGCGAGCGGCTGGGACGGCGCCTCTTCGGCGGCGCCCGGCGCTGCTCGTTCGTCTGTGCCGTCTGACCTCTTCGCAGGGGGCAGGGCCGGGTAGCCTTGCAACCCTCCACGCCGCCAGAACCAGAAACGAGGAACCCGAAGCCATGGCTGAAGCCGTAATCGTCGATGCCGTCCGGACGCCGATCGGGCGCGCCTTCAAGGGCTCGCTGACCCAGGTCCGCCCGGACGACATGACCGCCTACATCATCGACCAGCTCCTGGAGCGCAACCCCGACGTGGACCCGGCCTCGGTGGCCGACGTGATCTGCGGCTGCGGGCTCACGCAGTGGGAGCAGGCCTACAACATCGGCCGCATCGCCACCCTCCTCTCCGAGAAGCTGCCGGACTCGGTGACGGGCGCGACCGTCGCGCGCTACTGCGCCTCGAGCCTCAACGCGATCCAGATCGCCGCAGACACGATCCGCGCCGGCACCGCCGACGTCTACATCGCCGCGGGCGTCGAGTCCGTGAGCCGCGTGGGCGCGTTCAGCGAGAACATCCCGCCGGACCCGGAGAACATGCCGGTCCACCCCGCGATGAACCCCAAGCTGCGCGGTGAGAACGGCACCCCGAACGCCTACATCGCGATGGGCGAGACCGCCGAGAACGTGGCGGAGAAGTTCGGCGTCAAGCGCGAGGACATGGACGAGTACGCCAAGCGCTCGCAGGACCTCGCCGTGGCCTCGCAGGAGAACGGGTTCTTCGACCGCGAGATCGTGGCGGTGGAGACGCCGGACCACGGGAGCGTCAGCAAGGACGACGGCCCCCGGCCCGGCACGACCGTCGAGAAGCTCGCCGAGCTCAAGCCCGCCTTCCGCGAGGACGGCACGGTCACAGCCGGCAACTCGTGCCCGCTGAACGACGGCGCCGCCGCCGTTCTGCTCACCTCCGAGGACAAGGCGAAGGAGCTCGGCCTCAAGCCGCGCGCCCGCGTGATCGCCTCGGCCACGAGCGGCCTGGAGCCCGAGATCATGGGCGTGGCGCCGATCGGCGCCGTGCACAACGTGCTCAAGAAGGCCGGGATGACGATCGCCGACGTGGACGTCGTCGAGCTCAACGAGGCGTTCGCCGCCCAGGTCATCCCGATCATGGAGAAGTGCGAGATCCCGCTCGAGAAGCTCAACCCGCACGGCGGCGCGATCGCCCTCGGCCATCCGTTCGGGATGACCGGCGCGCGGATCATGACCACGCTGCTGAACGACCTCGAGACCGACGACAAGCAGATCGGCCTCGAGACGATGTGCGTGGCCGGCGGCCAGGGCTTCGCGATGATCGTGGAGCGGCTCAACTAGGCCCGTGAAGTACTTCTACGTCTGCGCGCACGAGCAGTTCCCGCCCGGGGAGCTGCTCGCGCAGGCCGTGGAGGCGGAGCGGGCCGGGTTCGACGGGCTCGGCTGCTCCGACCACCTCCAGCCGTGGTGGGAGGACGGCGAGGCGGCCCACGCGTGGGTGTGGCTCGGGGCGGCGCTGCAGGCCACCTCGAGCGTGCCGATCGGCACCGCCGTCACGCCGCCCGGGCCGCGCTACCACCCGGTTCTGATCGCCCAGGCGTGGGCGACGATGGAGGCGATGTTCCCCGGTCGCCCGTATCTCGGGTTCGGGTCCGGCGAGTCGCTGAACGAGTCGCCGCTCGGCGCGGACTGGCCGACGCCCGGCGGGCAGGTGGCCCGCATGGACGAGGCGCTGGAGATCATCCACGCGCTCTTCCGCGGGGAGACGGTGGATCACCAGGGCGAGCACTTCAGCACCAAGGCCGCGGTTCTCCACACGCGCGGGGAGCGCCGGCCGCCGATCTACATCAGCGCCTTCGGGCCGAAGGCGGCGGCGGTCGCCGGCAGGCACGGCGACGGGCTCTGGACCCTCGCCGACCCCGAGATGGCGCCGAAGATGATCGAGGCGTACAGGGCCGCCGCCTCGGACGCCGGCCGCGAGCCGGGCGAGATCATCCTGCAGGCGCAGTTCTCGTGGGCGTCCGACGAGGACGCCGCTCTCGAGGGCGCGCGGGTGTGGAAGGGCGCGCAGCCGGGCGAGTTCTTCACCGACGACTGGCACGACCCCGGCGCGATGTACAGGCGCGGCGAGGAGAAGGTCTCCGACGACGAGCTGCGCGAGGCGCTGATCATCGGCTCCGATCCCGACACGCACGTGGAGCGCGTCCGCGAGATCGAGGCGATGGGTGCCACGACGGTCGCACTGATGAACGTCTCCGGGGCGGACCCGCGCCGGGCGCTCGAGGTCTACCGCGACCGCGTGCTGCCGGCCCTGCGCGGCTAGTAGGCCGCAGCGCGCAGCCGCCGGGCCACGTCGGCGAGCACGGCCTCGACCCGCTCCGGCTCCCAGCGGATCTGTCCGTGCGAGAAGCGCAGCGGCACGAAGCCCACGGCGGCGAGCCTCTGGTCGCGCTCCAGGTCCGCCGCCTGCTGCTGCGGCGTGCGGTGGTAGGTCAGGCCGTCGGTCTCCACCACCAGCTTCAGCTCCGGCCAGTAGAAGTCGACCTCGTAGCCCTCCACCACCTGTGCGGTGAGCGGCCGCGGCAGCCCGGCCCGCAGCGCGATCGGGATGAAGGCGCGCTCGAGCCGGGAGCGCGTGAACCGGAAGGTGCGCATGTCGAGGATCCGCCGCAGCCGTTGCTTGCCGGTGACGGCCGGCATTTCGTCGAGCGCCGCACGGAGTCGCTCCGGGTCCGTGAGACCGCGGATGTCGGCGTCGTTGATCATCCCCTCGAGCTCATCCCGCGAGCGCGACGGCGCGAGGTCGACGATCGTGCACTCGGGCGTGGTGATCGGGATCCCGCGGTGCCGGGTGATCTCCACCGCGCGCCGGCGGTGCAGGACGAGCCCCGTCCGCTCGTGGCGCCGCCCCACGGCCGGCACGGAGACGTGGACGGGCCGCAGCAGCTTCGTCCTGAGGATCCCGTAGTGCGATGCCGCCGAGTCATGGCTCAGCGCCGCACGCTCGCCGCACGCCAGAACGCCCGCCATCCACCAGCCCTCGGGCGTCAGCTCCGCCCGGCCCAAGGCGTATACCCCGCGGAAGACGCGGAACAGCCGGCCGATCGCCACCCGGTGCCGGATCGCGTCGGGCGTGAAACCGAGCCGGAGCAGCTGCTGCCACGTGATCACGCCGTGCTGCCGCCGCGCCATCGCCAGCGCAGCCTTCTCTCGATCGTGATCCTTTTGAGGTGCCATCACCCCCTTAAGGGATCACGATCGAAAGTTCGCCCCCCTACTCCACCTCGACGACGGCCTTCATGTAGGGGTGGAAGGAGCAGAGGTACTCGACGCGGCCCGCCTCGCCGAAGCGCACGGGCCGCCGCTGGTCGCGCTTGAGCCGGCCGGTGTCGAAGCCCCGCTCCGCCGTGGCCGTGTGCGAGGCGCGGTCGCGGTTCACGAAGGTGACCGTGCCGCCCACCGCCACCCGGACGACCGGCGGCGCGTACTTGAACTCGCGGATCTCGACCGTCGCCGCCCGCGGCGTCGCGGGGGAGGAAGAATCACCGCCGCCGCAACCCGCGAGCGCGAGGCTCGCGAGCGCGGCGGCGTAGCCCTGGCTGGGACTCAGGCGCAGGTCAGGCAGCCTTGATGAAGGGCTTGGCGGCCTCGAGGACCTTGTCCTTCTCGAGGGCCTCGTCGAAGGCGCCCGGCGTGATGTCCTCGCCGCGCAGCGCGCGGATCGCGGCCGCGTGGCGTGCCTCGACCTGCACGATGGCGCCGGCCGAGGCGAGCACCTCGGGCGACTGGATCTGGGTGGCGGCGCCGTTGTAGGCGGAGACGCCCAGGTCCTCGAACGTCTGCGCGAGCTTGAGGAACGCGTCCTGCGACGCGAACGCCTGGCCGAAGTCGACGCCCGGTGCCTTGACCGGCGTGCCGCCCGCTCCCTTGATCGCGGCCGTCAGAGCGTCGACGTGCTCGGTCTCGTTGTCGCGGAGCGTGGTGGCGATCTCCTTCGCCTCGCCCGAGAGCCCGCGCGTCTCCTTGAGGGCCTGCGTGTAGAACGCCGCCTCCAGGTACTCGAGCGTCAGCGCGAAGTTGAGCACCTCGACGTCGCCGCCGCCCTCCTGCGCGAGCGCCTGCCGGACGAACGGCGACACCGCGCCGAGCCCGTACACCGTTCCCGCCGCGACGGTGCCGCGGACGAGGAAGGCCTGCCTGGTTATCCCGTGAACTTCGATCATGTGATCCTCCTAAGTGCTGAAGTTGAAGTGGCTAGGCCGCCAGGAACGGCTTGACCTTGGGCAGGACCTCGTCCATCGAGGCCGGCTTGGCGAACGCGCCGTCGGGCACGATCGTCTTGCCCACCACGCGGTTGAGCGCGGCCGCGTGACGCGCCTCGACGGTGTGGATCGAGAGCGCCGCGGCGAGCACGTCCTTGCTCTTGATCCGCGGTGCCTGGCCGAGGTAGGCGGCGGCGCCGAGGTTCTCGACCTCCGCGGCCGTCGCGAGGATCTTCTTCGCGCCGCCCTGGATCACCGAGGTGAAGTCGGTCTTCGGCTTCTCCGGTGTGCCGCCGAGCTGCTTGACGGTCGCGGTGAGTGCGTCGACGTGCTCCTGCTCGTTGTTGCGGATCTGCATCGCGACCTTGCCGAGCGCCTTGTCCTTGATCACGCCCGCCTCGAGGACCGCGTTGTAGAAGTCGGTCTCGAGGTGCTCGAGCGTCAGCGCATACTGGACGATCTCGAGGTCGCCGCCCTTGGAGCCGCCGTTCATCGAGTTGTCGCTCTGCGTGGTCGTCGAGGTCGAGCCGGAGCCGCCTGAGCTCTCCTCGTCCTCGCCGCACGCTGCCGCGAAGATCGCGAACGCCGAGGCCGCGCCGGCCCCGCCAACCATCTTGAGGAAGCGCCGACGTGAATCGACGTCCTCGTTCAACTCTCTTACTGCGCCGTTGCCGTCGGGCATGGAGATCCTCCCCGTTTGGTGGTCGGACCCCTCTACGCCGCCGGTGAGAAAGCGGATGTGCAGCTAGGCGCGCCGGCGCGCTAGCGGCGGCGCCTCTTCTTCTTGGCCGGCGCCCTCAGCGTGACCGCCACGCGCTTCACCGTCGGCGGCCCGCCACCCGCGGCCGTGCGGATCACGCCCTGCAGCGTGAACCGCGCTCTGGAGCGCTTGGCGAGGATCCGCCGGTGTGCGCGCGAGACCTTCAGGCGCGCCTTGCCGCCGGCGTCGAGCGTGCCGCCGGTGAGCGCCGCGGCACCCATCATCAGGTCGACCTGCACCGTGTAGCCACTCGGCGCGGTTCCGCTCAGCGTGAGCGCCCTGCCCTGCGCCAGGCCGCGCAGCCCGAGCCTCTTCAGCGCGGCCGTGCCGCGCACCAAGAAGCCGTCGAGCCAAGCCGCCGCGTCCTCGCCCACTGGCTGGCCCGGGTCGACGGGAGCGGGCTCCACGGGCGCGGGACCGGTCGGGGCCGGCGTGGGCGCCGGGGCGGGCGCCGGAGGCGGGGGCGGCGTCGTGCCCTTCGGGATCACGCACGAGCTGACCTCGCACATGAACGCCGCGTCGAACAGGTTCCAGTGCGTGTCGAGGTAGCTGCCGCTCGCGGGCGACGGGTTGAAGTAGTCGTCCGAGCCGCACTCGTAGGCGAGCAGCGGCGCGGTCTCCGGGCAGTTGAAGACGAGGTCCGACTCCGCGCCGCGGGGCCCGTCGTCCGGGTAGCACATGACGTCGTACATCTCGAAGCAGTGGCCGACCCCGGTCGACTGCGGTGCCGAGTCCTGCACCGCGCCGAGGGTGTGGCTGACCTCGTGGAGCACGGTCGTGAGCCGATCGAGGACGAAGCCCGGGCTCCCGTTGCCCCACACGAGCGCGGCGGTCCCGCCGTAGTTGGCGAAGTTGCCGGAGTCGGGGCGGTCGTCCTCGGGCATCTGCGCGGTGCCGAGCACCCAGTCGTTCGCGTACAGCCCGTCGGCGTAGACCAGGTAGTTGCGCGTGCCGGTCATGGTCGCCAGCGCGGCCTTCACGTCGGTCATCACCATCCCCGCGCGGCTGGGCGAGCCGGTGTAGGTCGCCCGCGTGCGCGGCAGCTGGATCGACGCGATGTCGACGTAGTCGGCGCCGCAGTGCGTCCCGGTGTCGAAGCGGATCGTGCGCAGCCCGCCGCTCGAGGCCGCCACCCAGTTCGCGACGGCCGCGACGTCGCTCTGGATCAGGTCCTCGTAGGTCGAGAAGCGGTCCGGATCGCCCTGGGGGTAGGCGTACACGACCTTCACGCGCGCTCCGCTGTGGGAGGCGTTCGCGGTGTCGTCGGTCGAGCGCTCGGTGCCGCACCAGGCGCTCGGCAGCTCCGCCGCCGCCACCCGCGGCATCGTCCGCTCGCGCGTGTGCAGCTCGAAGTCCGAGCCGGCCGGGATGCGGTCGCCGTGCATCGAGACCTCGACGGCCTCGCCGCCCGCGGTGTAGGTGGTGCTCGGCTCGGGGACCATGCCGGGCGGCTGGTCGGCGGCGGCGGGGGCCGCGGCCAGGCTCAGCAGGCCGAGGGAGCAGGCGAGTACGGCGGTGCGGCGCACCCGCCTGCTATCGGCACCTCCTCAGCGGAGTTGGAGCGGGATGGCCGCGCCTGGACGCGCGACCATCCCCACTCCGGGTTACCTACCCGCCGATGTACCCGGCCTCGCGGAGGTAGTCCGCGGCGACCTTGTCCGGCTTCTGCTTGTCGAGGACAGCACGCGAGTTCAGCTCGCGCATGACCTCCTCGGTCAGGCCCTTCTGCACCCGCTCGACGACCTCCCGGGCCTCGGGCCCGAGCTCCTGGAGCTTGTCGTCGCGGAACAGGAGCGTGACGTTGTACGGCGGGAACAGCTTCTTGTCGTCGTCGAGCACCGTGTACTTGTCGGTGGTCAGCGGCGCGTCGGTCGTGAACACGACCCCCACGTCGGCCTTCTTGCTGTCGAGGAGCTGGTACGAGTCGCTGTTGGCGACGAACTCCTTGAACTTCAGCCCGTAGGTGTCCTGCAGGCCGATGTAGCAGTCCGGGCGCTGCTCGCACTCGGGGAAGCCGACGATCGAGAAGTCGCCCTCCTTGCCCTTCAGCCCCGAGATCGTGTTGATCCCGAGCCGGTCGCCGGTCTCCTTGGTGACCGCCAGCCGGTAGGTGTTCTCGAACGGCGTGTACGCCAGCGGCGTGATCTTGTTCTTCTTCTGCATCTCGACCAGCTGGTCGTATGCCTCCTGCGGGTCCTTCGGGATCTCGAGGACCTTGACCTTCAGGTGCGAGGACAGCGACGTGCCGGTGTACTCCGGGTAGGCGTCGATCTGGCCGCCCTTCAGAGCCTTGAACGCGATGCCCTCGTCGCCGAGGTCGAGCTCCTTCTTGACCTTGTAGCCCGCCGCCCCGAGCGCCTGGGCGTAGATCTCACCGAGGATGTACTGCTCGGGGAAGTTCTTCGAGCCGATCGTGACGGTCTTGCCGGCGTTGGCCTCGTTGCGCTTGATGGCCTGGCCCTGGCTTCCGCCACCGCCGCCACCGCCGCCTCCGCCGGTGTCCTCGTCGTCGTCGCCGCAGCCGGCGGCGACCATGGCCAGCACCGCGAGCAGCGCGAGCGCCAGCCTCCATAGGTTGAGCCTCATGTGACCTGCTCCTCTCTTCTGAGTAGGGGGATCGGTAGACGCCGGCCGCGGCCGGTGTCGGTTGTGGGACGCAGCCCCTTGGGCGTTGCCGCTCGTTGCGCGCCCGCCAGGGCGAGGTCGAGCGCGAGGGTGAGCAGCGCCACAAGGATCGCTGCGCCCAGGCGGCCGGCATCGCCGTAGACGTTTCCGTTGATGATCGGGGTGCCGAGCGAGTCGACGCTGGCGAGCGGCGCGATCGTCGCCGTGGCCACCACGTTGACCGCCGACGTGCGGATGCCGCCGAAGATCGTGTTGAGCGCCATGGGCAGCTCGATCTTGCGCACGATCTGCGTCTCGGTCAGTCCCACGCCACGCGCGGCGTCGACCGTCTCGCGGTCCACCTGCCTGACCCCGACGTAGGTGTTGGTGAGGATCGGCGGTATCGCCAGGAGCACCAGCACCAGCACCACGTTCTGGGTGCCCACCCCGATGTAGGCGACGAAGAACGCCAGGAGCGCGAGCGTCGGCACGGCGCGGCCCACGTTCGAGATGCTGATGGCCAAGAACTCGCCCCTGCCGATGTGGCCGAGCCACAGCCCGATCGGGAGCGAGACCGCGCACGCGATCAGCACGGCGAGCAGGCTCACCTCGAGGTGCTTGCGCGTGAGGTGCCCGATCTCGCCGAGCCCCCCGACGTCGATGCCGCCCGTCACGGACTCGCGCGAGGTGAAGATGAACTCGATCGCGTCGCGGAAGTCGCCGAACGCGCCGGCGATCGGGAGGACGTCGCCGATCACGTGGACACCGCCCTGCGCCACGGCGTGAGCAGCCGCTGGACGAGCAGCACGATCAGGTCGAAGAAGGCCGCCAGCAGCACCGCCAGGCCACCCGCCGTCACGACGTTGGACTTGAAGTTGATGTCGGCGTAGATCTCACGGCCGAGTCCGCCGGCGCCCGCGAAGAACGCAAGCGTGGCGAGCCCGATGGTGGTCGTGATCGCTATTCGCAGCCCGGCGAGGATCTCGGGGATCGCGAGCGGCAGCTCGACCCGCCAGAGCATCTGGTTGGGGGTGAGCCCCATGCCGCGGGCGGCGTCGCGCGCGTCCTCGGGCACGTTGCGCAGCCCGGTGGTGATGTTGCGGAACAGGATCAGGAGCGTGTAGGAGACGAGCGCGATGATCGCCGTGGTGTTGCCGCGGCCGGTGATCGGCAGGAGCAGCAGGAACGCCGCGATGCTCGGCACGGTGTAGAGCGCCCCGGTGAACGCCGTGATCGGAGCGGTCAGCCAGCGGCGCCGGTGAGCGATCAGCGCCAGCGCGAAGGCGATCGCGAAGCCGATCCCGACCGAGACGACCGTCAGGACGACGTGCTCGAGGAACGGGTCCACGTAGCGCTCGTAGTTGTCCTGGATCCACTCGGGGCAGAAGCCGTTCTCCTGCACGCAGCCGCGACCGGTGCGCTCCCGGATCTCGACCTGGCCGAACGGAATCATGAGAACGCCGCGTCGGCCCCCGACGGCACGTCCTCGGGCGAGGCGTTCAGCGTGTGCCCGATCACCTCGATCGAGAGGACGCCCGACACGCAGCCGCCGGCGTCCACGACCGGGGCGTAGTGGCTCTCCCTGAGGAGCAGGTCCGAGAGCGCGTCGCGCAGCACGTCGTCGAGCTCGACCACCGGCTGGGCCGGCGAGCGCAGCTCAGGCTGCACCCGCTCGCCGCTGAAGGCGCGCTCGCTCAGCCAGCCGAGCGGCTTGCGATTGCCGTCCACGAGCAGGCCGATCTTCACGTCCGCCTCGGCGATGCGCGCGCGGGCCTCCGCGACCGGCTCCCCCGCCTGGATGAGCGCGGCGGTCCAGAGGTCGATGTCGCGCACGCGCTGGAGCGCGAGCCGCTTGAGCGCGCGGTCGGCGCCCACGAAGTCCTCCACGAAGCGGTCGGCGGGGGCGGTGAGCAGCTCGGCCGGGCTCGCGTACTGGGCGAGGTAGCCGCCCTTCTTGAGCACCGCGATCCGGTCGCCCATCTTGATCGCCTCGTCGATGTCGTGGGTCACGAAGACGATCGTCTTGCGGATCTCCTTCTGGAGCCGCAGGAACTCGTTCTGCAGCCGCTCGCGGTTGATCGGGTCGATCGCGCCGAACGGCTCGTCCATCAGCATCAGCGGCGGGTCGGCCGCGAGCGCGCGCGCCACGCCCACGCGCTGGCGCTGGCCGCCGGAGAGCTGCGCCGGGTAGCGGTCGCGGGTCTCGTGCGGGTCGAGCGACACCAGGTGCAGCAGCTCGTCCACCCTCGCGCCGATCCGCGCCTTGTCCCAGCCCAGCAGCCGCGGAACCGTGGCGATGTTCTCCGCGACGGTCTGGTGCGGGAACAGCCCGATCTGCTGGATCGCGTAGCCGATCTGGCGCCTCAGCTCGGCCGGCTCGCGCTCGCGAATGCTGCGGCCGTCGAGCAGGATGTCGCCCTCGGTGACGTCGATCATGCGGTTGACCATCCGCATCGCGGTCGTCTTGCCGCAGCCGGACGGGCCAACCAGCACGCAGATCTCGCCCGCCGGGACCTTCAGCGAGAGGTTGTTGACCGCCGCCTCGGCCTGGCCGGGGTAGCGCTTGGTGACGTTGCGGAACTCGAGCTCGGCGGCCTGCGAGTTCGCGGACGGCCCCTCGGGCTGGGCGGTGTTCGGGTCTGCCAAGAGAAAGGCCCCCTCCCCTGGGGGACGACGGCATCCTACCGGGACGGCGGTCGCGTTACCCGGCCGGGGAGAGCTGCGCCGCCATGGCGCCGATCATGCCCAGCACCGAGCGGCTCATGAACTCGGCCGCGCCGTCCGGATCGGGCGGGTCGCGCTCGAGCATCCGGGCGGCGATCTGCATGGCGATGCCGGCTATCGCGGCCGAGAGGTAGTCGACGTCGACGCCCGGAAGATCGCCCTCGCGCCGCCACATCGCGAGGTCCTCCTGGAACTCGTCCATCCCCGCGTCGAAGAGCTTCTCCATCGGCAGGAAGGCGTACGCCCCGGCGTTGCGGCGCAGCACCTGGAAGAGCTCGGCGTCGTCGGCGACGACGCGCAGGAAGGCGCGCGCGCCCTCCTCGATCCGCTGCTCGAGGGGCGTGGTGGTGTCGCGCCGCGTCGGGAGGGTCGCGTCGCGGACGCGCTCCTCGAACTCCGAGAGGAGCGCCCGGAAGACCTCCTCCTTGTCCTTGAAGTAGTTGTAGAAGGTGCCGCTGGCGAGGTCGGTCTCGCGCACGATGTCCCGCGCGGTCGCCTCGCCCAGCCCCTTCTCGGCGAACACCTTCCGCGCCGCGCACAGGAGCTTCGCCCTGTTCTGCGCCTTCCGCTCCTCGCGCCGGCCCGCCTGGGCGATGGTGTCGCCCACAATCCCGCTCACTGAAAAAGGTTGTACCGCAAAGCTCAGGCCTCCATGGTCAGTATGACCTTGCCGAGTTTGCTTCCGGCGCCAAAACGCTCGTATGCGGCCTCGGCGTCATCGAGGGCGAAGGTGGCCGCCACCGGCACGGTCGCCGCGCCGCTCTCGACCAGGGGGAGCACGTGACGCTCCACCCGGCGCGCGGCGTCGGCCTTCTGCTCGAGCGGGCGGGCGCGCAGGGTTGATCCGCGCAGGGTCGCGCGCTTGCCCAGCAGCATCGCGAGGTTCAGCTCGGTCTTCGCGCCGGCTCCGATCCCGATCACCACGATCCGGCCGCCGGTCTCGAGCGCCATGAGGTTGCCGGCCAGGTTCTGGGCCCCGACCAGCTCGAGGACCACGTCGAACGGGCCGTGCTCCTCGAACCCCTCGGGCCCGAGCACCGCCGTGGCGCCGAGCTCCTCGACCGCGCCCCGCAGCCCCTCGTCGCGGACCGTGGCGGTCACGCGGGCGCCGGCCGCGCGCGCCAGCTGCACAGCGGCGGTCCCGACGCCGCCCGCGGCGCCGTGCACCAGCAGCCGCTCGCCCGAGCTCAGGCCGGCCTGCGTGAAGAGGGCGTCGTGGGCGGTCGTGAAGACCTCCGGGAAGCCGCCGGCCTGGGGCCAGCCGAGCGCGTCCGGGACCGGCATCGCGGCGCGCTCGTGCACCACCGCCAGCTCGGCCTGGCCGCCGCCCGCCACGACCGCCATCACGCGGTCGCCCTCGGCGAAGCGTTGCGCGCCGGGTCCCACGGCGGCCACCTCGCCGGCCAGCTCGAGGCCCGGGACGTCCTGCGGGGCGCCCGGCGGGGCCGGGTAGCGGCCGCGCCGTTGGAGCATGTCCGCGCCATTCAGGCCCGCGGCGCGGACCCGCACCAGCACCTCCCCCGTTCCGGGGATCGGGTCCTCGTGTTCCTCTATGTAGAGCCTTTCCTCGCGAATCGTGACGGCGCGCATCGGCCGCGAGGGTAGCCACGGGGGCGTGTGCGAGCGCGCCAGGGCCGGTTGACCCTCCGGCCGGGGGGGTAGTGTTCCGCCCGCTCCAGATGACCCCAAGGTCACTTCTTTCGGTCCCGCCGCTGTGGCGGGAAGGCAGGATCGGGCTCGAGGCCGCCGCCCTGCTGAGGCACCCCATCTATCGCGGTGACGGTGTCGCGCATGCCGAGGAGCAGCCGGTGCTGCTCATCCCGGGGTTCCTCGCCGGCGACGACTCGCTCGGCTTCATGACGCGCTGGCTGAGGCGAACGGGTCACCACACGCGCAAGGCGGGCATCCGCGCGAACGTGGACTGCTCGGCGGCCGCGTTCGATCGGCTCGAGGAGCGCCTCGAGGTGATGGCCGAGACCCGCGGCGAGCGGGTCGCGATCATCGGCCAGAGCCGCGGCGGCAACTTCGCCAAGGTGCTCGCGCGGCGGCGCCCGGACCTCGTGTCCGGGATCGTCACGCTCGGCTCGCCGCAGAAGAACCCGGTCGCGGTCCATCCGCTCGTGCGCGCGCAGGTCTACGCGGTCGGGGCGCTCGGCACGATCGGCGCCCGCGGCCTCTTCAAGCACTCGTGCCTCTGGGGGGACTGCTGCAGGAGCTTCTGGGACGACCTGCGCGGCGACCTGCCGCCCGAGGTCGGCTACGTCTCCGTCTACTCGCGCACCGACGGCGTCGTCGACTGGCGCGCCTGCCTCGACGAGGGCGCGCGCCACGTGGAGGTGCGCGCGAGCCACTGCGGGATGGCGGTGAACGTCGCCACCTACGAGGCGCTGGCCACCGCGCTCGCGGACTTCCGCGCGAACGGGCGCGGGCCGGGGCGCCGGACGCGCGCCGACCGCGTGCGCAAGGCCCAGGCGCAGCGCGCCGGCCGGCTGCCGCGCGCGGCCTAGCCGC
>DASVVS010000107.1:0-73706 GCA_036386455.1 Thermoleophilaceae bacterium | reverse complement strand
CGACCTCACGGTCGATCTCCTCCGGCACGCCGTGCACGCCGGGCGGCAGGTCGCCGCGGACGATCCGCTCGACCGACAGCGCCTGCGTCGCGAAGCCGACGTCCATCACCGCGGCGGGGTGGCCCTCCGCGGAGGCCAGGTTCACCACCCGGCCCTCCGCAAGCAGGTGCAGGCGACGGCCGTCGGCCAGCCGGTGCTCGCGGACGAGCGGGCGGACCTCGCGGCTCGACTCGCTCAGCTCGGCCAGTGCGCCAAGGTCGATCTCAACGTCGAAGTGCCCGGCGTTGCAGAGGATCGCGCCGTCCTTCATGGCCTCGAAGTGCCGCGCCGTGAGCACGTCGCGCGTGCCGGTGGCCGTGACGAACACGTCGCCCTCGGCGGCCGCGCCGTCGGCCGGCATCACGCGATAGCCCTCCATCGCGGCCTCGAGCGCCGCGAGCGGGTCGACCTCGCACACGATCACGTGCGCTCCCAGGCCCTTCGCGCGCAGCGCCACGCCCCGGCCGCAGCCGCCGAAGCCGAGCACCACGACGGTCCGGCCCGCGAGCAGCACGTTGGTCGAGCGCATGATGCCGTCGAGCGTGGACTGGCCGGTGCCGTAACGGGTGTCGAACAGGCGCGCGGTGCGCCCCTCGTGCACGGCGATCACCGGAAAGGCGAGCCGCTTCGCCGCGCGCAGCCGGATCGCCCCCGTGGTGGTCTCCTCGGTGCCGCCGAGCACGTCGCCCTCCACGCGCAGGGCGAGGTCCGCGCCGTCGTCCATGGTCACGTGCGGCGCGCGCTCGAGCACGGCCTCGATGCCCGCCTCGTACGAGCGCGGATCCGCGTGCACGGCCACGCCGTCCGCCTCGAGCGCCGCCGCGACGTCAGGCTGGGTCGAGAGCGGATTGGCCGCGCACAGCGCGACCTCCGCCCCGCCCGCTCTCAGCACCCGGGCGAGGTTGGCCGTCTCGGCCGTCACGTGCAGGCAGGCGCCCACCACGAGCCCGCTGAAGGGGCGGTCGGCGGCGAATCGCTCGCCGACGCCCCTCAGGACGGGCATGTGCGCGCCCGCCCAGCGGACGCGGGTGTGGTCGATCGCCTAGTACCGGTAGTGATCCGGCTTGTACGGGCCCTCGACGGGCACGCCGATGTACTCGGCCTGGTCCGGGCGGAGCTCGGTGAGCCTCACGCCGAGCGAGTCGAGGTGCAGCCGGGCGACCTTCTCGTCGAGGTGCTTCGGCAGCACGTAGACCTTCCTCTCGTACTGGTCGTTCTTGGTCCAGAGCTCGATCTGCGCGATCACCTGATTGGTGAACGAGTTCGACATCACGAACGAGGGGTGGCCCGTCGCGTTGCCGAGGTTCAGCAGGCGGCCCTCTGAGAGGACGAGGATCGAGTGGCCGTCCGAGAAGACCCACTCGTCGACCTGTGGCTTGATGTTGATCCGCTGGACGTCGTCGCGGTCGGCGAGGCCGGCCATGTCGATCTCGTTGTCGAAGTGGCCGATGTTGCCGACGATGGCCTGATGCTTCATCCGGGCCATGTGGTCCGCGGTGATGATGTCCTTGTTGCCGGTGGCGGTCACGAAGATGTCAGCGGTGTCGATGACGTCCTCGAGCGTGACGACCTCGTAGCCCTCCATCGCGGCCTGGAGCGCGCAGATCGGGTCGATCTCGGTGACCATCACGCGGGCGCCCTGGCCACGCAGCGACTGCGCGCAGCCCTTGCCCACGTCGCCGTAGCCGCAGATGACCGCGACCTTGCCGGCGATCATCACGTCGGTCCCGCGGTTGATGCCGTCGACCAGCGAGTGGCGGCAGCCGTAGACGTTGTCGAACTTCGACTTGGTGACGGAGTCGTTCACGTTGATGGCCGGGAACAGCAGCTCGCCGTTCTCCTGCATCTCGTAGAGGCGGTGGACGCCGGTCGTGGTCTCCTCGGTCACGCCCTTGATGCGCTCCGCGACACGCGTCCAGCGCTGCGGGTCCTCGGCGATCGTGCGGCGCAGGGTCTCGAGGATGTAGCCGTACTCCTCCGGGTCGGTCTTGGCCGGGTACGGCACCTCGCCGTCCTTCTCGAACTCGGCGCCCTTGTGCACGAGCAGGGTGGCGTCGCCGCCGTCGTCGAGGATCATGTTCGGGCCCTCGCCGCCGGGCCAGTCGAGCGCGCGCTCGGTGCACCACCAGTACTCCTCGAGCGTCTCGCCCTTCCAGGCGTATACGGGGACGCCGCGCGGGTCGTCGGGCGTGCCGTCGGGGCCCACGACGACCGCGGCCGCCGCGTGGTCCTGCGTCGAGAAGATGTTGCAGGAGACCCAGCGGACCTCGGCGCCGAGCGCCGTGAGGGTCTCGATCAGGACCGCCGTCTGCACGGTCATGTGCAGCGAGCCCATGATCTTCGTGCCCTTGAGCGGCTGCGACGCGGCGAACTCCTCGCGGGTCTTCATCAGGCCGGGCATCTCGTGCTCGGCCAGGCGGATCTCCTTGCGGCCGAACTCGGCCAGGCCGAGGTCGGCGACCTTGAAGTCGAGCGCGGCGGCGGTGTCCGGGATGAGGGTGGTGGTCACGTGGTGGTCTCCCTGTGTCAGGTGGTGGCAAGGGCCAGCAGACGCTGGTGCTTCTCCTGCTCGAACCGGAGCCAGGCGCCGGGCGTGACGCCCTCCGGCTGGCTGGGTTCGGCCTCGAACCAGCTCGCGAGCGCCTCCTCGAGGCCGTCCTCGCCGCGCATGCGCTTGGCGAAGGCCACGTCGGAGAGCGTGCAATCGAACCGGGCCAGCAGCTCGCGCAGCGTTCTGAGGCGCTGCAGCTCGCCCGGTCCGTACACGCGGTACCCGGAGCCGTTCCGAGACGGCTCGACGAGCCCGACCCGCTCCACGTAGCGGAGCATGCGCGGCGACCAGCCCGTGGTCTCCGCAGCCTGGTGGATCGTCAGCGCGTCGATGCGGGCAACGTTAGCACGAGCGTGTCAAGGTTCGGTGCGGTCGGCCAGCCTGGCCTTCAGCCGGTCGATCGCCTCCACCGGCGTGGGGTCGATCCCGCGTGCGTACGCGAGGTGCACCGAGGTCAGGTCGCCCAGCATCACCAGCGAGAGCACCCGCTCGGTCGGCGTATCGCCGCGCGCCTCCACGATGTGCACGGGCGCCCCCTCCTCCGCCAGGAGCTCCGCGGTGATCCCGATGCGGCGCTTGAGGCGCGGGTCGAGTGTGTCGTCGGTCAGCAGGATCGCCGCGAACCGGGCCTGCTCGGTTCCGTAGCCGCACACCTCGTTGTGATCGCCCTCGGGCAGGACCGTGTGGAAGGCGGGCACCTCGGCGTTCTCGTTGAGCTGGGTCTTCCAGCGCCGCGCCGGCGCGGCGGTGTGGCCGGCTCCGTGCACTACCGGGACGGTGTCGATCAGCTCCCCGGCGAGGTCCTGGGGCAGCGGCGAGGCCGCGATCGCCTGCAGGGTCTCCGCCGCGGCCGCGATCTCGTCGCGCAGCGACGGGGCGGCCCCGCACGCCGCGGCGCACTCGAGCGCGGCGACCGTCATGTAGACGACGGCGGCCCGCGGCTGCATCCCGCCGGGCACGCCGATGACCGGCACGCCGTCGTCGCGGGCCCGCTCGGCCAGCGTGCCGCCGGTCGTGAGCACCACGCGCGGAGCGCCCAGCTCGCGCGCGGCGTCGTAGCAGGCGAGCGTCTCCTCGGTCTCGCCGGAGTAGCTCGCGCAGAGGACCAGCGCGTCGGGTCCGGTCCACGGGTCGAGCCAGTAGCCGCGCCGGGTGCGGATCGGACGCGTGGCGCGGTCGCCGGCGATGGCGTGGGCCAGGTCGCCGCCGATGGCGGAGCCGCCCATCCCGGCCACCACGAGGCCGCCCTCGAGCGGGCGCCGCTCGATCCCGGCCGCCTCCGTGCGCCAGAGCGCGTCCTCGATCTGCTCGGGCTGCGCGAGGACGTCGTCGAGCATGCCGGACGGGTCGCGGCTCACGCGCCCGCCCCAGGCTCGACGCGGCCGCCCGCCTCCACGGTCGCGCCCGGCTCGATCTCCGCGCCGGCGCCCACCATCGCCCCCTCGCACACGCGCGATCCGTCGCCCATCCGCACGCCCTCCGCCAGCACCGCGTCGGTCACGAGGCAGTCGCGCCCCACCCGCACGCTCTCGTGCAGCACCGAGCGCTCGACCACCGACCCCTCCCCCACCACGCAGTGGGAGCCGACGACCGAATTCGGGCCGATCCGCGCGCCGCTCGTGATCGAGCCCGCGTAGATCAGCGAGCCGGTCTCGTCGCTCGGAGGAAGCCGGCTCGCCACGCGCCGGGCGAGCAGGTCGTAGGTCGCCTCGAGGTAGCGCTCGGGCGTCCCGATGTCGATCCAGTAGCCCTCCGCCATGAACCCGTAGAGCACCCCCTCGCGCGCCATCGCCGGAAATATCTCGCGCTCGAACGACACGGCGCGGCCCGGCTCGATCCGCTCGGCCACCGACAGCTCAAGCACGTACGCGCCCGCGTTGATGCGGTTCGTCGGCGGGTTCTCGATCTTCTCGAGGAACTCGACGACGCGCCCCTCGTCGTCGGTGGGGACCACTCCGTAGCTGGCCGTGTCCTCGACTCCGGCGAGCGCCAGGGTGCCCTCCGCGCCGGTGCGCTCGTGCTGCGCGAGCTCGGCGCTCAGGTCGAAGTCCGTCAGCGTGTCGCCGTTCAGGACGAGGAAGCGGCCGTCCAGGATCCCCGCGTCGGCCGCGAGCCGGACCGGCCCCGCGGTGCCGAGCGGCTCGTCCTCGACCACGTAGCGCAGGCGCATCCCGTCGTAGATGTCGCCCAGCACGCGGCGGACGTCATCGGAGCGGTATCCGCAGGAGAGGATCGACTCGGTCACGCCGTGGGCGGCGAGCCAGTCGAGCATGAAGGTGAGGAACGGGCGCCCGGCGAGCGGCATCGCCGGCTTCGGGACGGTAAGCGTCAGCGGCCTGAGCCGCGTGCCCTCGCCACCGGCAAGGACGAGAGCCTGCAAGCCCCTACCGCCTCCCGATGCCCTCGTAGGCGAAGCCGGCGTCCTGGAGGAGCTGCGAGTCGAGGAAGTTGCGCCCGTCGACCACCAGCGGCTTGGCCATCCGCCCCTTGACGCCGCCGGCCCAGTCGAGCTCGCGGAACTCCGGCCACTCGGTCACGAGGACGGCGCCGTCGGCGCCGTCGAGCGCGTCGAGCGCGGTCTCGCAGATCCGCGCGCCGTGGAGCATCTCGGCCGCGCGCTCGCTCGCGATCGGGTCGTACACGCGCACGTGGGCGCCCTCGCTCTGCAGCCGTGCGGCCAGCACGAGGCTGGTGGCCTCGCGGATGTCGTCGGTGTTCGGCTTGAAGGCCACGCCCAGCAGAGCGATCTCCTTGTTCACGAGCGACCCCAGGTGCTTCTGGAGCTTGCCGATCGTGCGCCGCTTCTGCAGCTCGTTGACCTCGATGACGGCCGTGAGGAGCTGGAAGTGGTAGCCGGTGTTGCCGGCGAGCTGCTTGAGAGCGGAGACGTCCTTGGGGAAGCAGCTGCCGCCGTAGCCGATGCCCGCGCGCAGGAACTGCGTGCCGATCCGCTCGTCGAGCCCCATGCCGCGCGCCACCTCGGTCACGTCAGCGCCCAGCTCCTCGGACACGTTCGCGATCTCGTTGATGAACGAGATCTTGGTGGCCAGGAAAGCGTTCGAGGCGAGCTTGACCATCTCCGCGCTGGCCACGTCGGTGCGCACGATCGGGCAGTCGAGCGGCTCGTAAAGGGCCGCCACGCGGTCGCCGAACGCCTCGGACTCGGGCTCCGCTCCCACGACCACCCGGTCGGGGTGCATGAAGTCCGCGACCGCCGAGCCCTCCTTCAGGAACTCGGGGTTCGAGACGTAGCCCAGGTCGTCGCGGCGGCGGCGGATCGAGCGCCCGGTGCCCACCGGCACGGTGCTCTTCATCACGATCGCGTGCTCGCGCGAGTCGCCGAGCTCCTCGACCACCCGCTCGACGCGCGAGAGGTCGGCGTCGCCCGAGTAGGTGGGCGGCGTGTCGACGCAGCAGAACAGCAGGTGGGCACCCGAGAGGACGTCCCCCATGTCGGTGGTGAAGTTCAGCCGGTCGCGGTTCTTCTCGAGCAGCTCGGCCAGCCCCGGCTCGTAGATCGGGACCTCGCCGCGCTTCAGCGAGTCGACCTTCTCCTGCACGATGTCGCGGCAGTGGACCTCGTGTCCGAGCTCCGCGAAGCACGCGGCCGTGACCAGGCCGACCCAGCCCGCGCCGATGACTCCTATGGGTTCGCGCTCCGCCAAGAGGCGGATGAGCCTACAAAGGCCGCGTCGCGCGAACGAGCGCGAGCATCTCCTTCAGCGTGAGCTTGTGCGTCAGCGTGTTGGAGATCCAGTACGCGCCGTCGGCCGTCTTCCACGAGACCAGGCGAACCCGATCCCCGTCGTAGTAGACCTGCACCTTGCGTCCGCCGGCCTCGCGATCCTCGTGCGGGCCGGACAGGATCGGCGGGTTGCGCCAGGCCGTGCCCTGGATGCCGTAGTACTCGCCGATCTCGCCCGCGGAGACCACGATCCGGTAGGCGCGGTACTTGCGGTTGCGCTTGCCGCGGATCGTGTACGCGCGCGGCGGTGCCTGGAAGGACGACCTCGGGGTGAGCTGGCGCGGGTAGTGGACCTCGAGCCCGCGCAGGCCCTGGTTGATGATCTGCAGGGCCTGGTCCTTGCCCATCCCGGACGCGTCCACGAGCCGCGGGTCGGGCTCGCGCTTGCGCTTGCGCTTCTTCTTCTTGGCGCCGGCCTTCTCGTCCTCGCCGACGCCGAGGAACTCGTCGGCCAGGCGGTGCGTGGCCTCGGAGCTGGCCGTCACGTAGCTGGCCCCCACGTTGCCCCTGAACTGGACCTGGTGGATCGGGAGGTTGGCCGAGGCGATCACGAGCTTCATCAGCCGCAGCACGGTCTTGCGCGAGCCGATGTCCGACTGCGTGTACTTGCCGAAGATCTGGATGAGCTCCTTGCGGTCCCGGATGATCCGGTTCACGCCCACCTGGGCCTTCAGGGCGCGCAGGAAGCCCTGCTGGCGGGCGGCGCGCACGATGTCGTTGTCGGTGTGCCGGTAGCGGACGTAGTCGAGCGCGTCCTGGTCGCAGATCTTCTGGTAGCCCGGCTTGATGTCGATCGTGGCGTACTGATCGGCGCCGCTGTTGTCGTTGAAGTAGCGGCGGTCGACGTCCACGTAGACGCAGCCGAGCGCGTTGACGGCCTTGCGGAAGCCGCGGAAGTCCACGTTCACCACGTGGTTCACGCGCAGGCCGGTGAACTCCTTGACGGTCTTGAGCGTGAGCTTGACCCCGCCGAACGCGTAGGCAGCGTTGAGCTTGTCCACGCCGTGTCCGGGGATGCGGACCTTGAGGTCGCGCGGGAGCGACAGGACCGCGATCTGGCCCTTCGACGGGTCCAGCCGGACCAGCATCATCGTGTCGGAGAGGCCGCGCTGGCCGGTGTAGTCGTTGGCGCCCTTCGCGCGGGTGTCGCTGCCGATCAGCATGATCGTCTGCGGCTTGCCGGCGTCGGCCTGGGCCAGCTCGCCCGTCAGCTCGAGCGTCTGGTTGCGCTTGAAGGCATCGACGACCGAGTCGAGCTCCTGGAACGCGGCCACGCCGGTCGCGCTCGCGGACGCCGCGATTATCAGGAGCGCCCCGAGCAGGTAGCGCTTGAAGATGCCGACCTTGGGATCAGGCAATGCGAAGGTGCCCCTTCTCGCTCGATCGGGGGATGTCCTGCACGAACCGTACGAGAGCCTGGCGGTAGCGCTCCAGCGAGGCGATCGACACCCATTCGTCGGGGCCGTGGTGGCCGCCGCCCACGGGGCCGAACTCGACGGCAGGGACGCCCGCGTCGATGAAGCTGATCGCGTCGGAGGCGCCGTCGCGGCCGATCGAGACGCGGTCGGCGGGGAGCCACTCGGACACGCTCTGCGCGAGCGTGAGGACGAACGGGTCGTCCTTGTCCACGTTCACGGGGTCGCGCTGGAGCACGACCGAGACCTCCGTGTCGGGGATGGCGCGGATGTCCGCGAGGATCGCCCGCGCGTCCTGGCCCGGCAGGTAGCGGATGTCCACGTCGATCGTGGCGAGGTCCGGCACGGTGTTGATGCGGTCGCCGCCGGCGATCTTGCCGAGGCTGATCGACGGGCGGTCGAACAGCTCGGAGGCCTCGCGCGCGAACGGCATCGCCTGGATCTGGCGGAACACGTCGACGGCCTTCAGGACGGCGTTGTCCCCCAGCCAGGGGGTGGAGCCGTGGGCGGACTTGCCGCTCACATCGATCCGCAGCGCGAGCACGCCCTTGGCCTGCACCCCGATGCGCAGGTCGGTCGGCTCCCCGGTGATCGCGAAGTCGCCGGTGTAGCCGCGCTCGACCACGTAGTCGGAGCCGCGCGAGAACGGCTCGTCGGACTCCTCGTCGGAGACGCAGACGAAGTGCACGCGCACGGCGTCCTGGGCGACGAGCTCGCGCAGCGCGCACATCATCCCGGCGAGGCCGCCCTTCATGTCGTAGGCGCCGCGGCCGATCAGGCGGTCGTCCTCGATGCGCGGCTCGAACTGGTCGGGGCGGGCGGGGACCACGTCGAGGTGGCCGTGCAGCACGACGGTCGGGCCCTCTGACGCGCCCACGGTCGCGGCGATCACGGGGAGGCCGTTGTGCTCGCCGTCCTTGACCGCGATGTCGTTGGACTCGAGCCAGCCCTTGACGAAGCCGGCCGCCGCGCGGATGCCGTCGAGCTCCGACGTGTCGTAGGTGATCAGGCGCTCGGCCAGGGCGCGTTCCTGCACGGGGTGAGGATAACGGCGGGCCCCGAGGCCAAAAGACTCCGTACCCACAGCCGGATTCGGGCTAACGTTCCCGCGCCTTGAGACGCCTCCTGCGCTCCCTCGACGCGCGCCGGCTGCGCGATCTGGCGGTCTCCGACACGGGCCGTGCGGCCGGGCTGGCCGCCGCCGTGATCGTCGGAAACGTGCTCGCGCTCGGCTTCACGGTCGTGTTCGCCCGGATCCTCGGGGGGCCGGGCTACGGCTCGCTGGCGGCGCTGATCTCGGCGTTCATCATCCTGATGGTTCCTGGGCAGGCGCTGCAGACGACGGTCGCCCGCGAGGTGAGCGCGGAGCTGGCGGCGGGGGATCCGGCGGCGGGCGCCGGTGTGCGGCGCTGGGTGCTGCGGCTGGCCATCGCGGGCTTCGGCGTGGTGGTCGTCTCGATGCTGGCGCGCGAGCAGCTCGCCGCGGTGATCGGGGTGCACGACCTGCCGTGGGCCGCGGCCGCGACGCTCCCGACCGGCATCCTGTGGCTGATCCTGTCGGTCGAGCGCGGGGCGCTGCAGGGGTTCCAGGAGTACAAGATCGTCGGGATCTCGCTCGCGGTCCAGGAGGCGGCGCGGCTCTCGTTCGGCGTGCTGTTCGTGCTGATGGTCGCTGGCGAGGAGGCGGAGGTCACCGCCGCGTTCCTCGGCATGCCGGCGGCGCTCCTGGCGGTCGGGCTGTGGCTGGTGGTGCCGCTGCGGCGGCACCTGCCGCACGCGCGACACGCGCACGAGCACCCGCTGCGCGAGCTGATCGGCCGCGCGGCGCTGCCCGTGGTGGCGCTGGGCCTCGTGGCGTGGCTGCAGGACGGGCAGGTGATCATCGTCAAGCACATCGCCACCGACGACGCGGCCGGCGACTACGCCGCCGCTGCCGTGGCGGGCAAGGCGATCATGTGGGTGGCGATCGGGCTCTCGCTCTACCTGGTGCCGGAGGCGGCGCGCCGCACGCATCTCGGCGAGAGCGCCACGGGCGTGCTGGCACGGACGCTCGGGATCATCGCGGCGATCGCGGTCCCGATGGTGCTCGTGTACACGGTCGCGGGGGAGCCGATCCTGAGGATCGCGTTCAAGCTCTCGGGCGCGTCCGACGCGCTGCCGTGGCTCGGTCTCGCGATGTCGCTGCTCGCGCTGACCTACCTGGCCGTGCAGTACCAGCTCGCGCTGCACAAGGCCGCTTTCATCGGCGTGCTTGCGCTGGCCGCCCTGGTCCAGCCCGCCACGATGATCGCCATCGGCGGCGAGGAGCTGACCGCGATCGCGCTCGGGCTGCTCGGGATCAACGCGGCGCTGGCGGCGGTGGTGGTGCTCATGGCGGTGCGGGCGGTGGGCCGGCCCGGGGACATCCCGGAGGAGGAGGTCCCGCCGGGGGCGCTGACGGGCGCGAGCGCGAGCTCGTCGGGGGCCTAGGCCCCAGCCCGGCCGCGAGCGCCGTCGCGCCGTGCGGCGGCCTACGCCGAGCCGCCGTGCTCCGCGAACAGCTCGCGCAGCCGGGCCGTCTGCTCCTCGAGGTCGGCCTCGCGCTCGGCCCACGCGCGGCCGGCGCGGCCCATCGCCTCGCGCTCGGCGGCGGGGCGCTCGAGCACCGAGCGGATCGCCTGCGCCAGCGCCCGGCGGTCGCCCGCCGCGTGGAGCGCGCCGTGCTCGGGCTCGACCACCTCGGGATTGCCGACGGAGTCGCTCGCCACCACCGGCGTCTCGAGGGCCAGCGCCTCCTTGAGGACCATCGGGATGCCGTCGCGCGAGCCGTCGCGGGCGATCACGCTCGGCGCGACGAGGAGGGCGGCGCTCTCGATCAGCTCGCGGGCGGCGGCGGGCGCGAGCGCGCCCGGCAGCCGGAGCGCGTGCCCTCCCAGGCGCTCCAGCTCGGGCCGCTGGGGCCCCTCGCCCGCGATCACCACCTCGCGACCGAGCTCGCCGGCCACCGCGGCAAGGTCGGCGAAGCCCTTGTGCTCCACGAGCCGGCCCACCGCCACCACGGGGCCGTCGGCCCGGTAGGGGGTCCCGCGGCGGATTCCGCCGAGGTCCAGGCCGAGCGGGATCACGTGGAGGCGGCCGGCGCCCGGCGCGATCCGCTCGACCTCGCGGCGGTCGTACTCGCAGATCACGACCGCGAACGCGGCCGCGGCGAGCCGGTGCCGGAGCGCGGCGGGATCGGCGAAGAGGTCCGTGGAGTGGCCGGTGAAGGAATGGGTCGTGCCGGTGAGGGCGCCGAGCAGGGCGGCGACGTCGGCGGCCTCGGTGGCGAAGTGGGCGTGCAGGTGCCGGGCGCCCGCCGCCGCCGGGCGCCAGCCCGCCACGCGGGCGAGGCCGCGCAGCCGCCGCCCGTCGGGGGGCCAGGAGGGGGCGATGGGGCCGGCGGGGGGCGGCTCCGCGGGGGGCGGCTCCGCAGGGGGCCGCTCCGCCCCGCGATCGCGGCCGCTCGCGAGAAACCGCCCGCTCGCACGCGGGCTCGCCGCCGCCGCCCGCGCCAGCGCGGCCACTCGCGCCGCCCCCCGCACCGGGTAGGCCGGCTCGGACGACGGCTCCGCCAGGCCGGCCCCCTCGCCCGGCTCCAGCGCCAGCACGTCGACCTCGTCCCCGGCGCGGGCGAGCTCGCGCAGCTCCGCCTCCACGAACGTCTGCGTCAGCTCCGGATAGCGCTCGAGGACGTACGCGAGCCTCACGGCCGCGGCTCCAGCATCACGTAGTAGCCCAGCTTCGCCACCTGCCCGTACTCCCGGGCGAGGTAGTCGTCGAGGAGCCTGACCCCGCTCGAGCGCCCGGCCGCGTTCGGCTCGGCCTCGGCCGTGACCGGCGCCGTCCAGCGCACCACCAGCGGCCGCTCGCGGCGCAGGTCGGCCACGATCTCGCGCTGAACGGGCGCCGAGGTGACCACCCCGGGCGCCGCGATGTCGTAGCGCGTCGCGTTCGGCCGGCCGGCGAGCACGTACAGCAGCGGGTTGCCGGAGGTCACGAGGTCGGACCGCAGCGTGGTCACGTAGATCGGCTCGCCCTCGGGCACGCGCGCGCGGACGAAGCGCGCCGCGCGCTCCAGGGCGAGCGCCCGCTGGGGGCGAGCCTCCACGCCGTCGGCCGCGGGCAGGTCGAGCGCGCGCGTGTCCTCGTCGGTCAGCCCGCGCACGCGGCGGTCGAGGCCCTCCGCCAGCGCCCAGACGAGGCCGAGGGTCGCGGCGGCTGCGGCCATTAGCGCGATCGGCCCGGTTGCGCGACCGCTCTCTGCGGCCGGGGAGGGAGGCGGTTCGGGGCCGCTCCGCTCGACCGGGGTCGATTGCGTCCCTATAGAGGACGGAATCGACCCCGGTCGGCTTCCGCCCAGCGCCCATGCCGCCAGGATCGCCACCATCACCGCGAGCGGCGCGGTGTGGAAGATGTCGGCGCGGACCAGGAGGTAGTGGCCCATGCCGATCGCGAAGACCCCGGTGGCCGCCGGCCACGGGTCGGCGCGCCTGAAGCGCGGCGCCAGCGCCAGCAGCCCGCCGGCCAGCCCGATCACCAGCGCGAGCGGCAGGTAGAAGTGGATCAGGTTCTCCGCGCTGTCCGACAGGAATCCGCCGGCGCCGCTCGTGTTCAGCGGCCCGTCGTAGTCGAGCGGGAACGGGAGCGACTGGTAGTCGCCGAAGTCGAGGAGCGGATACTCGATGAGCATCTCCCACGAGCGCCCCACGCCCGCCGCGAGCACGACCGGCAGGTAGAGCAGCGCGCCCGCGGCCGTGGCGGCGCCCGCCACGCGCCCGAGCCGCCCGGCCCGCTCGCGGCGCGGCCCCGCGGACAGTGCGTGGGCCACCGCGATCCCGAGCCCCGCGTAGGCCGCGAACTCGAGCCGCCAGACCGCGCACAGGCCGAGCAGGACGCCGGCGAGCAGCGGCCGGCGCTCGGCCGCGAGCAGTGCGCCGAGGGCCAGCGCGAGCGCGATCGGGAACGGGTGCGGACCGCTCGGGAACGCCATCGCGCACGCGGCGGCGAGCCACGCCGCGAGCGGCAGCCAGCGGGCGTGCGCGCCGGCTCCGGTGCGCCGCCGCGCCAACTCGAACGCGAGCACGGCCACGGCCGCGTCCACCAGCACGCGCACCACCCGCCAGGCCAGCAGCGAGGGGCCGAACAGCTCCCACAGCCCCGCCAGCAGGTACGGCTGCCCGGGCGGGTAGTACCACCAGAAGTCGCTGTACGGCACCTCCCCGGCGGCGATCCGCGCGGCGGCCTGGAGCATGAGCCCCTCGTCGTTCGGCTGGACCCCGTCGAGGACGGTGATGCCGGAGAGCAGGGCGGCTCCCGCGAACAGCAGGCCGAGGACGAGCGGGCGAGAGAGCGCGTCGGCGCGCCGCACCGGGGGTACGGTATCCGGCATGGGTGAGGCAGAGGAGCGACGGCCGGGCCGCGAGGAGCCGGAGGAGGAGACCTCGAAGGTCCGCGAGCTGTTCGAGAAGCTCGAGGAGCGCCGCGAGCGCTACTCCGAGCGCGGCCTCGTCTACCGCATCGTCTGGACCACGGCCGGCTTCACGGTCGTGCTCGGCGGCCTGGCGATGCTCATCCTGCCGGGCCCGGCCCTCGCGGTCATCCCGATCGGCCTCGCCATGCTCGCGCTCCAGTTCGCCTGGGCGGAGAAGCTGCTCGAGATCGCGGTCGACAAGGCGGAGGCGGCGGGGAACGCCGCGAAGGAGACCAGCGCGAAGCAGCGCATCGTCGGCTTCGTGGCGATCGGGCTGGCGGTCGCCGCGGCCGTCGCCGCCGCGCTGGCCTGGGACATCCCGCTGCTGCCGGTGTAGGCGAAGCCGGGCGGGCGAAGCCGCCGGTCCGGCCGGGCCGCTACTCGTCCGGCCGCCCGGCCGCCGCGCTCATCCCCGGCCGCTCGCGCAGCACGTACACGGTCGCGCAGCCGAAGCGCCGCACCTCCTCGAGCATCCCGCGCAGCTCGCCGCTCAGGTCCGCCAGCTTGCGGCAGTCGGCGAACAGGAAGCGCGCGCGGGTCTCGCGCACGAACGCGCGTGCCGGCTCGCCGCGCAGGCGCCCCTCGAACAGGTCGTCGGCCCGCTTGCGGCGCGTGCGCGCGTCCGGTGCCCACGAGAACTGGCCGACGTAGGTCTCGCGGCCGGTCGTGTACGGCATGTAGAAGCCCGAGTAGAGCGGCGCAAGCACGCCCCCGGGCCGCGGGTCCGCCTCGAGCGAGTCGAGCGCGCGGTGCTCGTCGGGGAAGATGAAGTACGGGTCGGCGCCGAGGTGGATGTTGTTCGCAGCCGTCTCCAGCTTGTGCGCGAAGCCGGGCAGCGTGAGGAACGCCACCGCCGCCACGACCCACGCCGGCCGCGCCCGCCAGCTCGTGCTCGCCACGCCCACCACGGCGAGCACCCCCAGCGGGATCACGAGCCCCTGGAACGAGTGGTACGGGAAGGTCCCGCCCGGCTGGAGATAGACGGCGAAGGCGGCGAACGGCCAGACCCGCACCGCCACGTCCTGCCAGGAGGGAGCCGGCAGCCGGTAGGCCAGCGCCGCGGGCGCCGCCAGCGGCAGCAGGGTGAGCAGGATCGCCCACCACGGCCAGCTCCACTCCGGCTGTCCGCCCGCGGCGTTGGCCTCGCTCGCGAGCTTCCACGACTCGTCCACGTGCGAGAGCACGAAGTAGTAGAGCGCCGGCAGCGCCGCCGCCGCGGGCACGGCCGCGAGCGCCCAGCGCGGCCGCTCGCGCGCCCGCCACAACTGGATCGCCTCCACGAGCACGACGATCAGCGCAAGCGTCGCCCCCTGCCACGGCTGGAGCCACATCACCACGAGCGCGCCGAGCGCCGCCAGCGCCAGCCGCCGCCCGCCGCCCTCGGTCCGCCAGCGCTCCACCGCCAGCAGCACCAGCGGCATCAGGAACACGGCGATCGCCGTGAACAGGTAGCCCCACAGGAACTGCCCGGTCCACATCTCGCCCGAGATGAAGTCGAAGGTGTACTGGCGCGGGTTGCCGCCCCAGTCGCTCCACGCGACGATCGCCGACGCCGGCATCACCGCGAACAGCACGATCGCGAGCGCCGTCCGGCGCTGGCCTCCCGCCGGCACGAGCCGCCGCACGTAGGCGAGCGAGCCGAAGAACGTGAGCCCGATCGCGAGCGGCTTCCACAGGAGCAGGTACGAGAGCGGGATCGAGAGACCGGTGACGCGGTGCACGAGCCCGGACAGCAGGAAGCCCGGGTGCAGGAACGGCCGGTCGCCGGGAGCGAGGTCGTAGCGGTTGCCGATCAGCCCGTGGTTCGCGGCCTCGCGGATCCAGGCGAAGTACTGGAGCTGGTCGGCCGGGTAGAGCCCGTCGGCCCCGGAGAGCGGGCGGCCGCGAGTGAGCAGCGGGAGCAGCACCGCGAACGCCGTCCCGACGAGCACGATCAGGCAGCCCAGCTCGAAGCGGTCGAGGCCGACGCGCGAGGCGAAGCGGTCGATCGGCCCGGGGCGGGGAAGCGCGGCGGCCGTCGAGGTCACCCGGCCACCGTAGTAGCTTGGCCGGCATGAGCGAGCGGCTGCCGTTCGCGGCCTCGGAGCTGCGCGCGCGGACGATCCGCGGCGTCGCGATCAACGCCGCCTTCCTCGTCGTGGTCGAGGCCGCCGCGCTCGCGCAGGCCCTGATCGTGGCTCGCATCCTCGGCCCGAGCGAGATCGGGATCTACGGGATCGTCTCGATCACGGTCATGACGCTGATCGCGCTCAAGCGCGTCGGCATCGACGAGGCGTTCGTGCAGCAGGACGAGCGCGACCAGGAGCGCGAGTTCCAGCTCGCGTTCACGCTCGAGCTCATGCTGGCGGCGGCGTTCGCGCTGCTGATCGCGATCGCGGCGCCCGTGCTCGCCGCCGTCTACGACGAGCCGCGCCTGCTGGCGCTCACGCTCGCGCTCACCTACCTGCCGATCGCGTTCGCGCTCCAGGCGCCGCTCTGGATCTTCTTCCGGCGCATGGACTTCCTGCGCCAGCGCAGCCTGCAGGCGGTGGTCCCGCTCACCACGTTCGTGGTCACGGTCCCGCTCGCCGCCGCGGGCGTGGGCGTGTGGTCGATCGTGATCGGGGCCATCGCGGGCAACGCGGCGTCGGTCGCGCTGGCGCTGCGCGTCTCGCCGTACCGCGTCGCGATCCGCTTCGAGCGCGCCGCCGCCCGCCGCTACCTCCAGTTCTCGTGGCCGGTGCTGGTCGTGACCGCGGGCGCGCTGGTGGTCGCGCAGGGCCAGATCCTCGCGTTCAAGCTGCACGACGGCCTGGCCGCCACCGGCTTCCTCGCGCTCGCGATGGGGCTCACCCGCTACGCCGACCGCGCCGAGCACGTGATCTCCCCCACCGTCTACCCGGTGGTGTGCGCTATCCGCGACCGGGCGGCCGCGCTCGAGGAGCTGTTCACCGCGAGCGTGCGCGCGGCCGCGATCTGGTCGCTCGGCTTCGGCGCCGCGCTCGTGCTGTTCGCGCCCGACCTCGTGCGCCACCTGCTCGGCGACGACTGGGAGGGCGCCGTCGTCCTGCTCCAGGGCCTCGGCGCGGCCAGCGGGCTCTACTCGCTCGGCTACACGTGGATCGCCTTCGCGCGCGGGCTCGGGCGGTTCAGGCAGCCGGCGGCCGAGGCCGTGGTGGCGGTCGGCATGTTCGGCCTGGTCGCGCTGCCGGCGTACCTGACCTGGGGACCGACCGAGTACGTGCTGGCGATCTGCGGGTCGTCGGTCGCGATCCTGTGCGTGCGCGCGTGGTTCGTGCGGCGGCTCCTGCCCGGCGTGGACCTGCCGCGGCTGGTCCTCCGCTGCGTCTGGCCGGTCACGCTGGCGGCGGGCGCGGCGCTGGCGCTGCGGCTGGCGCTGTGGGGCGGCGAGCGGCCGCTCGGGCAGGCTCTCGCGGAGCTGGCCCTGTTCCTGGTCGCGTACGCGGGACTCGTGGTGGCGGCCGAGCGGCGGCTGCTGCGGGAGCTGCGGCACGGGTTCGGGCGCGGCGAGCCCGCACCGGTCGCCGCTCCGCCGGAGCCGGCGGGCGCGCGGTGAGGCTCTCCGTCGTCATCCCCACGCACAACCGGGCGCCCGTCCTGGCCCGCTGCCTCGACGCGCTCAGGCCCCAGGGCGCCGACGAGGTCGTCGTGGTGGACGACGCCTCGACCGACGCGACCCCCGCCGTCTTGGCCGAGCGGCCGTGGGTCCGGACCGTGCGGCGCGAGCGCTCCGGCGGGCGCTCCGGCGCGAAGAACACCGGGATCGAGGCGGCCGGCGGCGACTTGGTCCTGTTCGTGGACGACGACGCCATCGCCCAGCCCGGCCTGGTCGACCGCCACCGCGCCCACCACGCCGAGCACCCGGAGGCGCACGAGGCGCTGCTGGGCCGCGTCACCTGGTCGCCCGAGATCGAGGTCACGCCGCACATGCACTGGCTCGAGAACGGCGGGCCGATGTTCGCCTACAACGACATCGCCGACCCCGAGGACGTGACCTGGCGGATGCTCTACACCGTCAACGTCTCGCTGAAGCGCGGCTTCCTCGAGCCCTTCGACGAGGAGCTCCCCATCTACGAGGACACCGAGCTGGGCTACCGGCTCTCGCGGCGCGGACTGCGGCTTCGCTACCGCCCGGAGGCGCTCGCCCACCACCTCCGCACGGAGACGCCCGAGCGGACCGAGCGGCGGATGGAGGAGGTCGGCGCCGCCGCGGCGCTCCTCTACGCGAAGCACCCCGAGCTGGAGGAGCCGGCGCCGCCGATCAGGAGGGTCGGGCTCGTGAAGGCGAGCGGGGCGCGGGCGCTCAGCCGGCTCGGCCTCCACGCGTTCGACCGCCGGATCGACGAGCACCGCGCCGCGCGGGCGTTCGCCCGGGGCTACGCGAAGGCGCGGGCGACCGCGCCCGCCGCTCAGTCGCGGGAGTCCACGTAGGCGCCGGCCATCTCGGCCACCAGGCCGCGCAGACCCCCGGCCGAGGCGCGGTGGCGCTGCCAGGTCGCGCCGGGCAGCTCCGCCACGAGCTGCACCCGCGCGAGCTCGTCCACGCAGCCGAGCTCCTGCGCGTGCGGCACGCACGCCGCGAGCACCTCCTTCACAAGCGTCCGCACCGGCACGGACATCTCCAGATCGAGGTCGATGAACGACGCCTGCATCCCGTCGCGCGCGGCCAGGAAGCGGTTCTCCTCGATCGCCTCGGGCAGCTCGAGCAGAGCGTCGGACGCCCAGCCCTCCTCGCACTCGAGCCGCACCAGGCACTGCACGAGCGCCGTGAGCGAGGCGGTGTACGCGGTGGTCATCTGCGCGTCCATGATCCGCACCTCGACGGTGCCGTAGCGCGGCTGGATCCGCACGTCCCACCAGAGGAACGACGGGTCGGGGAACGCGTCGCAGCGCACGAGCTTGTCCACGGTCTCGACCCAGTCCTCGTAGTCGCGGAACATCCGCGGCACGCCGACGCGCGGGAACGCCTGGAACAGCGGCGTGCGCGCCGACGCGAGCCCGCTGTCGCGCCCCTGCCAGAAAGGCGAGCTGCCGGACAGCGCGAGCAGCAGCGGCAGGTGCGCGCGCATCCGGTTGGCCACGCGGATCGCGTCGTCCGGCGACGGCACGCCCACGTGCACGTGCAGCGCGTGGGTGGGCTCGCGCCGCGCCAGCTCGCGCAGCGAGCCGTACAGGAACTGGTAGCGCTCGCCGGGCGAGACGACCGTGTCGCTCCAGACGGCGAACGGGTGCGTGCCGGCGCTCGCCACCGACAGCCCCTGGCCGCGCAGCTCGGCGGCCAGCTCCGCGCGCAGCGAGGCAAGCTCCCCGGCCGCCTCCGCCACCGTCGCGTGCGGGCGCGTGGCCAGCTCGAGCGCCGACCCGTGCGTCTCCGCCGTCGCCCGCGCCGCCAGGCGCTCGGGCAGCGTGGTCAGCACCTGCTCGCAGTTCTGCGAGAGCTTCCACTCGCCCGGGTGGAGGAGCATCGCCTCCTCCTCCACGCCGACCGTGTACGCCGACGACGCCGGGCGCCAGTCCGCCCACGAGGCGCCGGCCGGCTCGGCGAGTCGAAGCTCGGTCGTCACGCCGCCCGCAGCTCCCTCGGCTCGGCGCCGGCCGTGCGCGCGGCGGCGGCCTGCACGAACGCCTCGAACAGCCTCTGCTGCTCGGGCACCTCCATCGCCTCGGCGTGCCACTGGACGCCGACCACCCAGTCGGGCCCGGCCTGCTCGACGGCCTCGATCACGCCGTCCTCGGCGTGCGCCACCGCGCGCAGCCCGCGCCCGAGCTTGCGCGCCGCCTGGTGGTGGTACGAGTTCACGTGCACGGTGCCGGACCCGAGCACCCGCCCGAGCGTGCTCTCGGGCTCCACGCGGACGTCGTGCGAGGCGGTGGGTCCCTCCGAGCCGCTGCGGCGGTGCTCCACGCGGTCGCCCGCGTCGCCGGGCAGGTGCATGTGGAGCGTGCCGCCGAGCGCCACGTTCAGCACCTGCGCGCCGCGGCAGATCGCGAGGATCGGCAGGCAGCGCGCCCGCGCGGCCCAGGTGACCGCGATCTCGAAGCGGTCGAGCTCGGGCTCGGTCGGCCCAAGCTCGGGGTGGGGCTCGCCGCCGTAGGACGCCGGGTCGATGTCCGGCCCGCCCGCCATGCAGATGCCGGACAGCCGCGCGACGAGCGGGTCGATCGCCGCATCGGCCAGCGGCGGCAGGATCACCGGGATCCCGCCGGCCCGCTCGATCGCCTCGAAGTACTTGAAGCCGAGCGCGAGGTCCTTGCGCGGCGGGTCGCCCTGCGGCATCGGCTTGAACTCGTCGCGCTTTCGGACCTCGGACGTGGTGAGTCCGATCAGCGGCGCCCCACTCATCCCAGCACCCATGTGTCCTTTCCCCCTCCGTTCTGCGAGCTGTTGACCACGAGCGCGCCGGGCGTCAGGGCCACCCTCGTGAGCCCGCCGCGCAGCACGTGGACAGAGTCGCCGGAGGACAGGACGAACGCGCGCAGGTCCACGTGGCGCGGCTCGAGCCGGCCGCCGCAGACGGTCGGGTGCCGCGACAGCGGGATCGTCTCCTGCGCGATGAAGCGGTCGGGCCGCGCCGCGATCATCTTCGCCACCTGCTCCAGGTCGGCGCGGTTGGCGTGCGGGCCGATCACCACGCCGCGGCCGCCGTAGTCGGAGCGCGGCTTGACCACGAGCTCGCCGAGCCGCCCGAGCACGTAGCCGAGCGTGGACGGCTCGGACAGGTCGTAGGTCGGGACCGAGCGGACCAGCGGCTCCTCACCGAGGTAGAGCCGGATCATCTCCTCCACGTAGGCGTGCACGAGCTTGTCGTCGGCCACCCCGGTGCCCGGCGCGTTCGCCACGCCGAGCGTGCCCTTGCGGACCGGCCCGAGCAGCGCGACCAGCGCGGTCGGGCGGCCGTTCGGCTCGCGCAGCCGGTCCTCGTCGGTGCGGCGGTAGATCACGTCCACGCGCAGGCGCCGCCCGTCCACGTAGGCGAACGCGTGCCCACCGCGGATGTCGAGGTCGCTCCAGGTGACCAGCGGGATGCCGAGCCGGTCCGCGATGCGGCGGTGCTCGAACCACGCGCTGTTGCCGGCGCCGTCGCTCAGCAGCACCGTGGACGGATCGTCCACGCCCTCCCGCGCGGCGTCCAGCAGCGCCTGGCGCAGGGTCGCGTAGGCCGGGGCGAAGGGATCCCCCTCCGGGGCGCCGAGCAGTCCGCCCACCACCTCGCGCGCGACCTCCGCGTAGGTGAGCCCGGAGGGCGTGCGCACGTTGTCCTCGAGCACGAGCGAGCGGCCGCGGGCGTCGCGCACCACGTCGAGGCCGGCGACCGCGATCCGCCGGCCGCGCACCGGCACGCCGCACATCCACGGCTCGAAGTGGTCGGCGCTCTCGATCACGCGCGCGGGGATCGCGCCCGCCGAGACCGCGCGGCGGTCGCCGTAGACGTCGTCGAGGAAGGCGTTGAGGGCCGCGACCCGCTGAGCCAGCCCGCGCTCGAGCGCTCGCCATTCGTCGTGCGGGATCACCCGCGGGACGGGGTCCACGACGAAGGCGCCGTGCTCGCCGAAGTAGACGCCGCGCTCGCGAACGGCCCCGGCGGCGGCGCCCTCGGCCTCCTCGAGGCCGCGCTCGGCCAGCGTGCCGAGCACCTCGGCGTAGTGCGCGCGCGGCGTGCCCCGGGGCTCGAAGGCCTCGTCGTGGAAACGTCCGTCGACGTCGTAGGGGCAGTCCGGCGCGGGACGCATCGCGATCCCGTTCATCTCAATGGAGCTACTACCCGTCACGGGCGGAACTCAGTGATGGGCGGGTGTGGGCGCCGCGGCGGCGGCGAGGGCGGTCGAGGCGCTCGCGCGGCGCCACCGCCACCGACAGCTCCTCCACGGCCTCCTCGAGCATGGACGGAAGGCGCCTGACCTCGGGGAGCGCCTTGGGGTCCGCGTAGGCGGCGAAGTGCAGGCCGTCGTCGTAGCTCAGTACCCCGAGCGACAGCGCGTGGTCCTCGGGGATCGGTATCACCGGGTAGATCGAGCGCACCCGCGCGCCGCCCGCGTACAGCGGGATCCGCGGCCCGGGGACATTCGAGATCGTGAGGTTGTAGAGGCGCGGGCTCGCGGCCAGGCGCGCGGCGCGCTTCTTGAGCGGCTCCGGCAGGGAGCCGACCGACCGCAGCAGGATCTCGGTGCCGGCCACGCGGCCGGAGTCCTTCAGCTCGCCCATCTGGTCGCGGACGCGTTCGAGGCGGGCGGCGGGCGACGGCTCGCCCGCGGGCAGGTCGACGAAGGCGAAGGTGATGCGGTTGCCCTGGCCGCGATCATCGCCCTCGCGGCGGACGCTCACGGGGACCATCACGCGCAGGTCCGTCGCTTCTTCGCCCTGGCGCAGCGCGAGCCGGCGCAGGGCTCCGGCGCTCACCGCGAGAACGACGTCGTTCAGGGAAGCGCCTCCGTGCTGCTTCATCCGCAGCATCCGGGCCATCGACACGCGGTGCTTCACCAGCGTCCTCCGGGGCCCGATCGGCACGTTCAGGCTGCTCGGCGGCGCGGGCCTGACCGTGTCCTCCGCCAGCGAGAAGGCGGCCTTGCGCAGCGTGCTCGCCATCCGGATGCCCTCGCCGGGCGAGAGGCCCAGCGACGCCACGCGCCGCGCCGTGCGGAACTGCTCCACGGCCGAATCCGCCAGCGAGTCGAGGAGCACGCGGACGGGCCCGTTCTCGGACTCGGGCCGCCACTCCTCGCCCCGGACCGGCGTCGCCTCCGGCCCGGCGTCGAAGAGCAGCAGCCCGAGCTCCACCGCCGCGAGGCCGTCGACCATCGCGTGGTGGACCTTGCCGATCACCGCCGCCCGGCGGCGATCCACCGCAGGCAGCACGAGCAGGCTCCACAGCGGTCTGTCGCGCGGGAGCTGCTCAGAGAGGAAGTCGTCCACCACGCGGCGGACCGCGGCGGGGGAGAGGGGGCCGCCGGGGTGGACGTTCACGTGATCGGCGATCCGAAACGACGGGTCGTCGCGCCAGCCGGGCTCGGCCACGCCGAGCGGCGCCTCGACGACCCGCTGCCGGAACCGCGGCGCCAGGTGCAGCCGCGACTCGATCTGCTCGATCAGCGCGCCCGCGTCGAGACGGTCGATGCCGCGCGGGAGCTCGAGCGCGGAGAACCAGCCCACGTGCATGTGGGCGACCGGGGACTCGACGCGCAGGAAGGACGCGTCGAGCGCTGACATACGAGAGGGCACGCTCTCAGGATCGGCGACGGAGCGCCGTCCGCACATGGACCTGTGTCGAAGATTCGCGCGCCGGTGTTCGACGCTATGTCGAGGCGGGGGCGCGCGCGGGCTCCGGCTCGAGCCGCGCGGCGGGCTCTGTGAGCAGCGCCCACCGCCGCCCCCGCTCGTGCGCGCGGAAGCGCGCCAGCACCACGAGCGTCCTCAGCCCGTACGCCACGCTGTCGCGGAACGACACGCTCGAGGCCTCCAGGAAGTACCGCGTGGGGATCGCCTGCTCGACGACCCGCGCGTCGCGCGAGACGATCTGGGCGAACATCTCCTGATCGAAGACGAAGCCGTCGCTGCCCCGCCCGAACGGGATCGAACGCAGGAAGTCAGCCGAGAAGGCCCGGTATCCGGTGTGGTACTCGGAGTAGTCGCGGCGGAAGGCGCGGTTCTCGACCCAGGTCAGGCCGCGGTTGCCGATCCACTTCCAGCGCGGCATGCCGCCGGCGATCGTCTCGTCCTCGAGCAGGCGCGAGCCCATCACCACGTCGGCGCGGCCCTCCTCGATCGGGCGCACCATCTCGGCCAGCAGCGCCGGGTCGTACTGGTTGTCGGCGTGGACCATCACGATCACGTCGGCCCCGTCGCGCACGGCGCGGGAGTAGCAGGTCTTCTGGTTGGCCCCGTAGCCGCGGTTGGCGGGGTGCGCGATCACGTCGAAGCCCGCGCTGAGGGCGGCGGTCACGGTCTCGTCGGGCGACGCGTCGTCCACCAGCAGCGCGCGGTCGGCCGCCTCGACCGGCATCTCCTCGGCCACCTGGGCGATCGTCTGCTCCGCCCTGTAGGCCGGCAGCACCACGTGCACCTCGTGCGACGCGCCCGGGCGCGGCTTCACGAGCGGCCGCGGCGGGTGCAGCACCTCGACCTTGTGGGACAGCACCACGCGCTCGTCGCCGAGCGAGAGCGACAGCGACGCGGCCGGCGGAAGCGCCCGCGCGGCGGCGCGCACGGCGCGCCCCAGAGCGCCGCCGCGCTCCGCGAAGCCCGCCAGCCAGTAGCGCGCCGAGAACGTGCGGACGAAGGACACGTCGTCGGAGACCACCAGCCCCTCCCCGCCGAGCAGCTCGCGCAGCGTGCGGCGCGGAAGCAGGCACATGTGCGCGGGCAGCAGCGCCCACCAGCGCGCCCCGGCCACGCGCGCGGTCACCGAGGCCGGGTCGGGCGTGACCACGCACAGCGCACCGCCGGGCCGCAGCAGCTCACGGCAGCGGCGGATCGCCGCGACCGGGTCCTCGACGTGCTCGAGCACGTCGGCCAGCACGATCGCGGCGTAGCCCTCCCCCTCCGGCGGCTCGAGCTGCTCGAGCGGCACCTCGCGCACCGGCAGGCCCAGAACGTCGCGCGCGTAGGAGGCGGCGCTGCGCGAGAGCTCCACGCCCTCCGCCTCGTACCCGCGCGAGCGCGCCTCGTCCAGCAGCAGCCCGTGGCCGCAGCCCACGTCCAGCAGCCGCCCGGCCGGCACGTGGCGGCCGATCAGGTCGAGCAGGCGGCGCGCGGTGGCGCGGCGGCCGGCCTCCTCGGCCAGGTAGGCCTCGTCGCTCATCTCGCGGTAGAGCCCGGCCAGCTCCTCCGCGGGCGGCAGCGACGGCTGCTGCACGGTCCCGCACTCCACGCAGGCGTAGAGGTCCCCGTGCGCGCCGGGGGTGTGGCAGGAGGGCGAGAAGGCGTCTGCGCTGGGTCCGTCGCCAGAGCCAGGATGCTTCAGGACGAGCCCGCCGGCGCAGATGCGGCAGGTGTGGGGGGCCGCCATTGCGGGCCGCTAGGTTATCCAGCGCCCGTGCCGTCCCCCCGCCGCAAGCGCCGCTACTCGATCGGCGCGGGATCGCCCACGAGCGGCGTCTGCGAGTTGAGCGCCGACGCCCGGGCCGCCGCCGCGCGCGCCTCGCTGCGCTTGCCGAGCGTGGCCTGCACGCGCGCGAGCGTCACCCACAGCACCTGGTTCTCCGGCTCGCGCCCGATCGCGTCGAGCAGCACGCGCTCGCCCTGGGCCGGGCGGCCGAGGCGCGTGAGCAGGACCGCGCGCGTGGAGTCGCGCACGCTGTCGGGATACAGGCGCGTGTCCGCGTCGTCGAGCTGCTTCAGGGTGGACTCGTCGCCGCCGCCGCGGAGCATCGTCACGAGTGCGAGCCCGGTCTCGCGCTGCGAGCGATAGGCGATGAACGAGCACGCCGCGAGCACGACGCACGCCACGACCAGCGCGGCGCGGGTGAGGATCGAGAGCGCGGGCACCGCAGCATTATGGGTCGCGGGCGCCGCCGCGCTGGCGCTCCCGATCGTGCTCGCCTTCTTCGGCGGCGGCTTCGGGGTGCGCCGGGCGACGATGGCGCTGATCGTGGTGCTGCCGATCCTGGCCGTCTGCGGAGCGCTCGCGCCGCGGCCGCTGGTGGCGCGCGGCTGGCCGCGGCTGGCGCTCGCCGGCCTGGCCGCCTACTCCGCGTGGGCGGCGATCTCGATCGCCTGGGCGCGCATCCTCGGCGACGCCTCCGAGGACGCCTACCGCCTCGCCCTCTACTGCGCGGCCTTCCTGCTCGCGCTGATCGGGCTGCGCACGCCGGCGCTGCGCCGTCACGCGCCGCACGTGCTGCTCGGCGGGATCCTGCTCGTGGCCCTGTACGCGCTGGCGGGGCGGCTGCTGCCGTCGATCGTGGAGCAGACCGAGACGACGATCGCGGGCGATCGCCTCTCGCAGCCGCTCACGTACTGGAACGCGATGGGCCTCTTCATGGCGATGGGCACCGTGCTCGGGGTCGCCACGGCGGGCGACGCGCGCCTCCGCCCCCTTTGGCGCGGCGCCGCGTGCGCGGCCGCGATCCCGTGCTTCGCCGCGCTCTACCTCACGTTCTCGCGCGCGTCGTACCTGGCGCTCGGCGGCGCGCTCGTGTTCGTGCTGGTCCTGCGTCCCACGCGGCGGCAGCTCCTCGCCACCGCGCTCGTGGTCGCGCCCGGCCTGCTCCTCCTCGCGCTCATGGAGGTGCTGCCGGGCGTGATCACGATCGACCAGACGGACGCGAAGCGGACCGCGCAGGGTGCGGCGTTCGGCGCCGCGATGCTCGGCGCGAGCGCCGCCGCCGGGCTGCTGCTCGCCCGGCTCGGGCGCGGCGAGGACCGGCCGCTGCCGCTCGGACGAGGCCTGCGCACGGTCGCGCTCGCCGCCGTCGTCCCGATCGTGCTCGGGGCCGGCGTGCTGGTGGCGTCGCACGGCGAGAGCATCGAGGACGTCCCCACGGGCGCGGGGCGCGTGACCACGCTCGACACCAACCGCGACCAGCTCTGGGGCGTCGGGCTCGAGGCGTTCGCGGCACACCCGATCGCCGGCATCGGCACCGCGAGCTTCCAGGTGGAGTGGCTGCGCGAGCGCGACGAGCGCAACAGCGCCCTCGACGCCCACTCGCTCTACGTCGAGACCCTGGCGGAGCTCGGGATCGTGGGCGGAGCGCTGCTCGCCGTGTTCCTGATCGCGGTGGCGGCGGGCGTGGCGCGCCGCGCGCGCGAGGGTCCCGGGGACCCGGTGGTCGTGGCGGCGGCGGGGCTGCTCGTGGCGTTCGCGGTGCACGCCGGGTTCGACTGGGACTGGGAGATGCCGACGGTCTCGCTGACCGCGCTCGTGCTCGCCGCGGCGGCGCTCCAGGCGCCGGGGACCGACCGGCCCGAACCGCTGGAGACCGACCGGCCCGAAACTAGACTGGCCGCGTGAGCCCCGAGCCGCGAATCTCGGTGGTGATCCCCGCCTACAACGAGGAACGCGGGATCGCCGCCGCCATCGGCGACGCGCGCGCCTGGTTCGAGCAGCGCGGCCTCGACTACGAGCTGATCGTGGTGGACAACGCCAGCACGGATGCGACGGTCGAGCGGCTCAGGCCGCTGCTCGAGGAGCCGCGCGTGCGCCTGCTGCGCAACGAGCGCAACCGGGGCAAGGGACACTCGATGCGCCGCGGGATGCTGGAGGCGCGCGGCGCCCTGCGACTGCACTGCGACGCCGACTGCGTGGGGTCGTTCGCGTCGCTCGAGCGGATGCTGGAGCTGGTCGAGTCGGCCGACGTGGTGGTCGGGTCGCGGCTGGCCGAGGGCGCTCGGGTGGGCCGGCGCCAGCCGCTGCGGCGGCGGATCGTGGGCCGCGCCTTCGTGGAGCTGTGCAGGCGCGTGCTGAGCGAGCCAACCCACGACCTCTACTGCGGCTTCAAGCTGTGGCGCGCGGAGGCGGCCGAGGCCGCTTACACGGGCACGCGGCTCGAGGACTGGGTCTTCGACGCCGAGGTGCTGGCGATGGCGCGGGCGCTCGGCTTCCGCATCCGCGAGACCGGGATCGCGTGGGCCGACCGCGAGGGCTCGCGGCTGTCGATGGGCCGCGTGCTGGTGCCGGCGCTGCGCGACCTGGCCGCCGCGCGGCGGAACGTGCGGCGCGCGGCGCGGAGCGGCGCGGCGGCGGCCGGCGGCCCGGCTTCGGCCCCCTCCCCCGCGCTCGTGCCCGAGCCGCTCGACCGGCCTTGACCACCGCGGCGGCGCCCCGCCGGACCGGCGCCCGGCTCGGCCTCGACCGCTTCGAGGCCGCGGTCCTGCTCGCCCTGTTCGCCCTCTCCATAGCGATCCTCGCGGGCCTGGTCGTGCGCACGCTCACGAAGGGCGGCGTGATCACCGGCTCCGACGGGTTCCTCGTCGTGGACCAGATGCAGTACCTCGGCTGGCTGCGCCAGGCCGGCGAGCACGGGCTGATCGAGAACCTCTACGACCTCGAGCCCGGCGACCGGACCTTCCTCCACCCCGGACTGCTGCTCTCGGGCGTGGCCCACCGGCTCGGGGCCGGCCTCGTCGTCTCGTACGCGATCTGGAAGCCGATCGCCGTCGCGGCGCTGTTCGCCGGCGTGCTCCTGTTCACCCGCCGCTTCCTCGACCGCACGGGCGACCGCCGGCTCGCGCTCGTGCTCGCGCTGTTCGCGGCCTCGCCGGTGGCCGCCGCCGTGGGCTGGAGCGGCGTCGTGACCGGCTTCAACCGCTACCAGTTCGACTTCCTCGGCAACGAGATGTGGTCCGGCACCTGGCTCTGGGGCTACATGTACACGGCGGTCGCGGTGGCGATGATCCCGCTGGCGCTGCTGGCCTACGAGCGCGGCCGCGGCGGCGGCTCGGGCCGGATGCTGGCCGCGGCGGCCGGGGCGGGCGCGATCTGCTCCTGGTTCCAGCCGTGGCAGGGGGCCACGCTGCTGCTCGTGATCGCGGCCGCCGAGGCACTGTCCTCCCGGCGTGAGGGCCGCACGCCGCTCGCCGCCGCGCGCGACCTCGCCGTGCCGGTCGCGGCCATCCTCGCCCCGCTCGCCTACTACCTCGTGCTGTCGAAGGTCGACCCGGCCTGGGAGCTCGCGGGCACCTCCAACGACGACTTCCCGCGCTGGCCGTGGTGGCTCCTGCTGCTGGCGCTGGCCCCGTTCTCGCCGGCCGCGCTCGCCTACCGGCTGCCCGCGCCGGCGTTCGGCGACCTCGCGCTGCGGGCATGGCCGTTCGCCGCTATGGCGGTCTACTTCCAGCCGGGCGGCACGTTCCCGTTCCACGCCTTCCAGGGTCTCGCGATCCCGCTGGTGATCCTCGGCGTGCTCGGCATCCGCGCGGTGCTGCTGCGCGACCGCCCGCTGCCGGTCGTGCCAGCGGTCATCGTCGCCGCCCTGTTCATCCTGCCGGGCACGGCGTACAACGCCAACCACATGCTCGACGCGATCAACAAGGGCTTCCAGGCGCACTTCATGGAGCCGGACGAGCACGACGCGCTGCGGCACCTCGACGAGGAGCCCGAGCCCGGCGGCGTGCTGGCGCCCGCGTACCTCGGGACCGCGATCCCCGCCTACGCGGGACGGGAGATCTGGGTGGGCGCGGGCTCGTGGACCCCGGACTTCGGCGCCCGCAACGTGCAGGCCAACGACCTGTTCGACGGCAGGCTCTCGCCGGCCGCGAGCGAGGCGCTCGTGCGCCGCTCCGGCGCGCGCTTCCTGTTCTCCGACTGCCACGGGCGGCCCGACCTGACGCGGCGGTTCGCCGCCTTCACCGAACCGCCGCGGCGGTTCGGCTGCGCGACCGTCTGGCGCGTGCGCGGGTGAGCACGCCGGGCACCCGCTTTCCGCTGTTCGACTCGCTGCGCGCGGTCGCGGCCGTGACCGTGCTGCTGTTCCACGTCGGGTTCGTGCTCGAGGGCTTCCAGCACCCGACCTTCGGGCGCTACTTCGCCCAGCTCAACGTGGGTGTGGCGATCTTCTTCGTGATCTCCGGCTTCCTGCTCTACCGGCCGTTCGCGCAGGCGCGCTTCGACGGCGCCCGCACACCCGCGATCGGCCGCTACGCGATCCGGCGCGCGTTCCGCATCCTGCCCGCGTTCTGGGTCGCGCTCACCGGCGCGGCGATCTGGCTCGACGACCCCGACGTCTTCGACCGGCCGTACGTCTACTACACGCTCGTCCAGAACTACGACGTGGACACGCTCTCGCGCGCGCTGGGGCACGCGTGGACGCTCTCGGTCGAGATCACCTTCTACGCGTTCCTGCCGCTGCTGGCGCTGGCGCTGCGGCGCGTCCGGCCGTCGTCCGTGCGGGGCTTCGTGACGAGCGAGGCCGGGGTGCTCGCGCTGATGTTCGGCACCGCTCTGGCGTGGCGGCTCACCCAGACGCAGACGCGCAACGGCTTCATCTGGTTCACCCCCGAGGTGGCGAGCCTGCCGGCGTTCCTCGACCACTTCGCGCTCGGCATGGGGCTGGCGGTGGCGAGCGTGGCGCTGGCGGGACGGGCGCGGCAGCCGGCGCTCGTGCGGCTGGTGGAGCGGGCGCCGTGGGCGCTCTGGGGCGGCGCGGTGGCGCTCTATCTGGTGATGTGCAACGTCGGCGGTGGATTCGCCGACGCCCACGGCGAGACCACCCGCCACCTGCTGCGCGGCGCGATCGCCGTGCTGCTGCTGGCGCCGGCGATCTTCGGTCACGAGCTGCGCGACCGGGTGCGGAGCGTGCTGGCGTGGCGGCCGCTCCTGTGGCTCGGGGTGATCTCGTACTCGCTCTACCTCTGGCATCCCGTCGTGGCGCGGAAGATCGGCGGCACGAGCCTCGACGAGAACTTCGGCTGGGTGCCGTCGGCCGGCGCCCAGGTCGCGGCGTCCGTCGCGGTCGCCGCGGTCAGCTACTACCTGGTCGAGCGGCCGGCGGTGCGGCTGTCGAAGCGGCTCGTCTCGGGCCGCGGTCGCAAGGGCCCGCCCGCCGGAGCCGAGGCCGGGCTCGGGTCGCCGGCCGACGCCCGGTGAGCCGCCGCGCGACGCCGCTCGCGCTCGCCGCGATCGTCGCGGCCGGGCTGGTGCTGCGGATCGTCTACGCCCAGCAGAGCCTGCTGGGCGACGAGCTCTTCACGCTCGACCACGCCGGCGAGGGGTCCTTCGGCGCGATGATGGACAGCGCCGACCGGGTCGAGTACACGCCGCCGCTGTACTTCGTGCTCGCGTGGCTCGTGGCGAAGCTGGGCGACCCGGAGACGGCGATCCGCGTGCCCGCGATCGTGCTGGGGACGGCGACGATCCCGCTGGTGTTCGTGCTGGCGCGGAGGGCCGCGGAGGGGGCCGGGCGGAGGGGCGCGGCCGCCGGGCGGGACGCGGCCGCCGGGCGGGGCGAGGCCGCCGGGCTCGTCGCCGCCGCGGCCTTCGCCCTCAGCCCGTTCGCGCTCTTCTACGGCTCCGAGGCGCGCTCGTACGGCGCGGCGGCGTTCTTCGTGGCGCTGGCGGCCGTGCTGCTGCTCGGGGCGCTCGAGCACGGCGGGCGCGGGCGCTGGGTCGCCTTCTCGGCGGCACTGGCCGGGATCGCCCTCTCGCACTACACCGCCATCGCGGCGGCCGTCTGGCTCGGCGCCTGGGCCGCGTACGCGCGGCGCGACCGCATCCGGCCGCTCGCCGCCGCCTGCGCGGCGGCCGCGGCGGCGTTCCTCGTCTGGGTGCCGTTCGCGCCCACGTTCTCGGCGCCCGACGTGGTCGGCGCGTTCTGGCCGCTCACGCCGAGCAACACGGCGTCGGCGCTGGCGCGCTCGCTGTTCGGCGTCAACCCGCCGGTCGCCCTCGCCGACGCCCCCGGCGTGCTGCCCGCCGCGGTCCTCACGGCGCTCGCGCTCGCCGGCGCGGCCATGGTCGCCGCCCGCCTCTGGGCCGGCCGGGCCGAGGCGCTGCGCAGCCCGCTGGGAATGCTCACCGGCCTCGCGCTCGTCACGCCCGCGGCGCTGCTCGCCTACAGCCTCGTGAGCACCGACGTCTTCGTGGCCCGCAGCCTCTTCCCGACCGCGCCGGCGGTCTTCGCTGCGATCGGGGCCGGCCTCGCCACGCTCCCCCGCCCCGCGCTCGCCGCCTGCGCCGCCGCCGGCCTGCTCGCCCTCGGCGCCGGGGCCCTCGCCGCCCGCGGACCGGACGCGCGCCGGCCGCAGTACGAGGAGGCGGCCGCCTTCATCGAGCGAGCCACCCGCCCGGGGGATCCCGTCCTGGACGCGGAGGTCTTCCCCGAGCGCGCCCCGCGGCGGGCGCTCGAGATCCACCTGGACCGCACGGTCGTCGAGACGGACGTGGCCGACCCGCGCCCGGCCCTGGCCCGCGCCGAGCGCGCCGCCGTGGCCGGCTTCCCGAGCGTGCGCGGCGGCGCCGAGTTCGACCTCCCCGTACGCGCCGGGATGCGGCAGGTGGAGCGGCGCGTCTTCCGCGGCAGCGTCGACCTCCACGTGGCGATCTACGCCCGTCCATAGACTCGCTCCGGTGCCGCAGCAGCCCCCGCCGCTACGCGTCCTCCTCGGCATCGCGCTGATCGCCGGCGGGACCCTCGCCCTCCAGGTCCTCCTGACGCGGCTCTTCTCGGCCGTGCTCTTCTACCACTTCGGGTTCCTGGCGATCTCGCTCGCACTGCTGGGCATCGGCGCCGGGGCGCTGGCGATCTACGTGCGGCCCCGGCTCGTGGAGGGGCGCCCGCCCGAGCGCCTGATGGCGGGGGGCGCGATCGCGTTCGCGCTGCTGCTGCCGCTCGTGATGTTCGTGCTGGTCCGGCTCAACTACGAGTACACGGAGGTCACGGTCGGGTTCGTCTCGCGGCTCAGCCTCGCCTGCGTGCTCGCGACCCTCCCCTTCCTCGCGGCGGGCGTGGCGCTGGCGGTCGCGATCCGCTCGTACACGCCCTGGATCGGCCGCGTCTACGCGTTCGACCTGGCGGGCGCGGCGCTCGGCGCGGCCGCGGTGGTGCCGCTCTTGTGGTCGGTGAGCGCGCCCAACCTGTCGGTGGCGCTGGCGGCGGCGGGCGCCCTGGCGGCGCTCCTGTTCGCCGGGCGCGGACCGGACATGCGGCCGGCCGCCGTGGCCCTGGGCCTCGCCGCGGCCGTGAGCCTCGCCGCCGCGGGCACCGCGGCGTTCCAGCTCCGCCAGGACGGCCCGGCTCCGGCGGTGGAGCGCTGGACGCCGATCAGCCGGATCGTCGGCTACGAGCAGCTCGGCCAGACCTCGAACGGCGTGATCACCTACGACCGCGTGATCGGCGAGATCGTCCCGTACAGGCGCGGCACGCCCGTGCCGAACTGGCGCCGCACGCAGGAGGGGCCGCAGAGCGTCGGCTACGAGGCGACCGGCCCCGGCACCACGCTGATCATCGGCGGCGGCGGCGGGCGCGACATCCTCACCGCGCTGAGCCAGCGCCAGCGGGTGGAGGTGATCGAGCTGAATCGCGGCATCCGCGACGTGGTGGACGGCGACCTCGCGGGCGTGTCGGGCGCCCCGTACTCGCTGCCGGGCGTGAGCACCGAGATCGGCGACGGCCGCTCCACGCTCGCCCGGCGCGACGCCAAGTACGACCAGGTGCACCTCGGCTTCACCGACACCTACAGCGCGAACTCGGCCCAGGCCTTCGCACTGACCGAGAACAACCTGTACACGCTGGAGGCGTTCGAGGACTACCTCGACCACCTGAAGCCGGGCGGCGTGCTGAGCGTCTCGCGGCCGACGTGGAACGGGAACGAGGCGCTGCGGGCCACGATCATCGCGCTCGAGGCGCTGCGCGAGCGCGGGGTGCGCGAGCCCGAGCGGCACGTGATCGTGGTGCAGGGGCGCTACACGAACCCGTTCAACACGTTCGGCTACGCGACCGTCATCGCCAAGCGCGACCCGTTCACACCGGAGGAGGTCACGCGGCTGCGCGGCATCGCGGAGGAGCGCGCGGACGGCCTCGCGTACGCGCCCGGCGGCCCCTACGCCGGCGACTGGGCGCGCCTCGCGCGAGCCGACAGCGCGCGCTCGTTCTGCGAGTCCCAGGAGCTCGACCTGTGCCCGGCCACCGACGACCGTCCGTTCTTCTTCAACCTGCGCCGGATCGAGAACATGGCGAAGGCCGAGACGCGCGGGAGCTTCCGCACCCCCGACCCGGTCCTGACCGTGACGGTCACGCTGCTCGTGCTGCTGGCGCTCTCGGCGCTGGCGTTCGTGCTGCCGCTCTGGCTCGTGCGCCGCGAGGGACGCCCGCCGGCGGGCTCGCTGCTGTTCTTCGCGGCGATCGGCGTGGGCTTCCTGGTCCTGGAGGTGGCCCTGATCCAGCGCTTCGTGCTGTTCCTCGGCTTCCCGACCTACGCGCTATCGGTGGTGCTGTTCGCCCTGCTGCTCTTCACCGGCCTGGGCGCGCACCTGTCGAGCCGCGCGGGCGACGGCGCCCGCCGGCTGCTCACCCGCGCGCTGGGCGCGGCGGTGGTGCTGATCACGGTCGCCGCCTTCGGCCTGCACCCGCTGCTGACGGAGCTGATCGAGCTGCCGTTCGCCGCGCGCGTGCTGCTCACGGTCGCGCTGCTGGCTCCCGCGGGGGTCCTCCTCGGAATGGCGATGCCGATCGGGCTGCAGCGCATCGAGGCGCTGCACCCGGGCGCGGCCACCTGGGCGTGGGCGGTCAACGGGATCGCGTCGGTGGTCGCCGCGGCGCTGGCGGTGGTGGTGGCGATCCAGTGGGGCTTCAACGTGGCCACGCTGGTGGCCGCGGCGTGCTACCTCGGCGCGTTCGTGCACGCGTGGCGGGGGCGCTGGCCGGCCTCGACGGCCGGCACCTAGGGAAGGGACTGTGAAGGGTTTCTCGGTCCATAGACCGTGTAACTCTTCACGCGGCCACCGCGGCGGCCGATCCCGCCCCCCTTGAGTGCTGCCGTGGCCGTTAGACGAACGGCCGCACGCGCCCGCGGCGCGACAGCCTGAGCCCCGGCCGCAGCGGCGCGCGCTCCGGGTGCGGGTGCGGAGAGGTGGGGCGGTCGCCGGCCTCGCGCAGCACGCGGTCGACCTCCTGCGGCAGGCGATGGTGGAAGACCGTCTTGTCGAAGCGCGCCGCGCTGGCCACGCACTCGTCCGCCTTCACGGCCTCGGTGTCGAAGCCGAGCACGGTCTCGGCCAGCACGTCCGGCCCGCCCTCCCAGAACGTCCCGGTGATGCCCTCGCGCACCGTCTCGAGAGCACCGCCGCCGCGCACTGAGATCACGGGCCGCCCGGCCGCCTGGGCCTCGACCGCCGCGATCCCGAACTCCTCGACCGCCGTCACCACGAGCGCCTGGGAGCCGCTGAGCAGCCGCGACACGTCGTCGTCGCTCACGCGCCCGGCGAAGGTGACGCTGCGCCCCGCCAGCGAGCGCAGGCGCCGGTAGTCGGGGCCGTCGCCGGCCACGACCAGCGGGATGCCGAGCCGCGTGAACGCCTCGACCGCGATGTCGATCCGCTTGTGCGGCATCAGCTCCGAGAGCACCAGGTAGTGGTCGCCCACCGGGCCCGGCGCGAAGCGGCCGGTCTCCACCGGCGGGTGCACCACGCGCGAGTCGCGGTTGAAGTACGAGCGGATCCGCCGGCGGGTGGTGTTCGAGTTGGCCACGTAGCCGTCCACGCGCTGGGCGGCGATCCAGTCCCACTGGCGCCAGCGGTGGAAGAGCGAGCGCAGGACCGCGCGGCTGAACGGGTCGCGGCGCGCGGCGAGCGTGCGGTCGCGGTCGTTCCACGCGTAGCGGAACGGGTTGTGGCAGTAGTCGACGTGCACGGTGTGCTCGTCGCAGATCACGGCGTGCGCCCAGGCGCTCGAGCTCGACACCACGAGGTCGAACTCGGAGAGGTCGACGGACTCGATCGCGGTCGGGTAGAGCGGAAGCAGCGCGCGGAAGTTGTGGGCGTTGGGGCGCAGCTTCTGGAGGAAGGACGCGCGCACGTCGCGGTGCGCGAAGCGGCCCTCGGTGCCCGCCTCGTCGTAGACGGCGGTGTAGATCGGCGCGTCCGGCCAGAGCTCGCACATCTCCAGGAAGACGCGCTCGGCCCCGCGCAGGTCCAGCAAGAAGTCGTGGACCAGCGCAACCCGGGCGCCAGCGGGCGTGTTAGGGGTAGGCATGCACGGCCAGTCTAAGCGTGAGGGGCGTCGGACCGCCACGGTCGGTTTCGTTAAGGCGCGGGTACACCGTCCCGCCCGTCTGCTACCAATTGCGGCCGTGCTTCGAGTCCACTTAGTGACACTCGCGCTCGCCGCGCTGGTCGCCGCCCTCCCGGCCGCTGCCATCGCACAGGACGCGGGCAGCAACCAGTACCAGGACCCCCTCGCGGGCGAGCCGGGCACAGGCAGCAGCGGAAGCGGCGGCGGCAACGGGTCGTCCGGCGGCGGTGGAGGGGGCGGTGGCAACACCACTCCCTCGAACGGAGGCGGGACGCAGAACGTCCAGTCCGAGAGCGGCACCGGCACCGAGCCGGCGCAGGCGCGCGACCAGCTTCCGGCCACCGGTGTCGACGCCTGGATGATCGCGTACTGCGGCGCCGCCCTGTTCGCGCTCGGCCTCGGCCTGCGACTCCGCCTGGGCGCCCGGCCGGCTGCGTAGCGAGCCGGTCGTGAGCAGCGCCTCCGCGCCCCTCGGCGTGGCCGGCCCCGCCACGCCGACTTCCATCCCCACCCCCTCGCCCGGCGGCGTGCGCCGCACGCGCGGGCTCACCCTGTTCGTCAGCTACTCGGGGCTGATGGGCGGCTCCGAGCGGATCCTGATCGACATGGCGCCGCGACTCGGCGGCGGCGTGGCGGTCGCCTGCCCGGAGGGGCCGCTGGCCGAGCGGCTGCGCGAGATCGGCGTGCACGTCTTCCCGCTGCGGCGCCGGCGGCTCCAGCTGCGCGCGACCCTGCGCGACCGGGTCGAGAAGCCGCTGCGAATCGCGGGGCAGGCGCGCGAGGTGGGCGAGCTCGTGGCGGCGCTGCGGCCGAGCGTGACCGTCGGCTGGGGCACGCGCGCGGCGATCGCGTGCGCCGCGGCCGTGCACCGTGCGGAGCCGGCCTCGCAGCTCGTCTTCCAGAACAACGACCTGCTGCGCGGCCCGGTGATCGCGCGGGTGGCGCGGGCCACCGCGTACCAGGCCGATCTGGTGGTCGCGCTGTCGGGAACGATCGCGCGCGACCTCGACCCGGACGGAGGGCTCGACGACCGCACCGTCGTGGTCCCGCCCGGCGTCGACCTGTCCGCTTACGAAGACATCGGTCCGCCCCCGCCCGGGCCGCCGCGCGCGCTGGTGCTCGGCGCGCTCGTCGGCTGGAAGCGGCCGCGGCTGGCGCTCGAGGCCGCGGCGCTCGCCGCCCGGCGCCTGCCGGAGCTGCAGGTGACCGTCGCGGGTGGGGCCATCGACGACGCCGGCGAGCGACTCGAGGCGGCTCTTCACGCCCGCGCCGAGGAGCCCGACCTGGCGGGCCGCGTGACCTTCACGGGCATGCTCGCCGACCCGCGCCCGGCGCTCGCCGAGGCCACGTGCCTGCTGCACGCGGCCGACGTGGAGCCCTACGGGATGGTGGTGGTCGAGGCGCTGGCCGCCGGGCGCGCGGTCGTGGCTCCGGCCTCGGGCGGGCCGGCCGAGATCGTCTCGCCCGAGGCCGGGCGGCTGTTCGTGCCGGGCGACCCGTCGTCGGCCGCCGACGCGCTCGTGGAGCTGCTCGGCACCGACGGCCTCGCCGCACGGGTCGGCGCCGCCGGCCGCGTGCGAGCCGAGCGCCACTACCGGCTGGAGGACTCGACCGCGCGCTATGCGGCGCTGCTCGACGACCTCGTCGCGCGGCGCCGCACGGGCGTCGCCGTCCCGGCGGTGCCGCCGCAGGCCTCGCCCGCCGGCACCGGGGTCGCGCTCGTGACCGTGCTGCACGACTCCGAGCCCGAGCTGCGCGCGCTGCTCGACTCGGCCGCGCTCCACCTGCCGGGGGCGCGCGTGATCGCGGCGGACTCCGGCTCGTCCGACGGCGGGCCCGCGGCGGCGCGCGCGGCCGGCGCCACCGTCGTCGACCTGGGCGAGAACGTCGGGTTCGGACGCGCGTCGAACGCGGCGCTGGCAGCGGTCGAGGAGCCGGTGACGGTGCTGCTGAACCCCGACGTGGAGCTGGTCGACGCGTCGCTGGCGGAGCTTGCCGCCGAGGTGGCCCGCGAGGGCGCGCCGGAGCGGATCCTGGCGCCGCTCGTGATGCATCCGGACGGGCCGCGCGAGGACTCGGCGCACCCCGAGCCTGGCTCGGCGCCCGAGCTCGTGCGCTCGCTGGTGCCGGGGGTGGCCCTGCCGCGACGGCTGGCGGCGCGGATCGAGCCCTGGCGGGCCGACGCGCCGCGGCGGGTCGGCTGGGCCGTGGGCTGCTGCCTCGTCGCCCGCACCGACACGCTGCGCCGCCTCGGCCCGTTCGACGAGCGGACCTTCATGTACGCGGAGGACCTCGACCTGGGGCTGCGGGCCACCGACGCGGGCATCGAGACGTGGTTCTGGCCGGCCGGGCGGGTGCTGCACCGCCGGGCGCACGCCTCCTCGCGGGTGTTCGGGGGCGAGCCGTTCGACCTGCTCGCCCAGCGCCGCCGCGAGGTGGTGCGGCGCTGGCGCGGCACGCGCCGCCAGCGCACCGACGACGGCGCCCAGGCGCTGACCTTCGCCACGCGTATGGCACTGAAGCGGGCGCTGGGGCGCCGAGCCGAGCGCGAGCGCGAGCAGCTCGCGGCGCTGCGGCGAGCCCGCCGGAGCGCCTAGGGCGGCCGGAGCGCCTAGGGCCCGGCCGGCGCCGGGGTGGGCGGCGGAGCCGGCCCCGGCTGCGCCGTCGGAGCGCACTGCGCCTTCTCGTCCTTCACGCAGCCCTCGTAGCGCCGCGCGCTGGCCACGTACTGGTCGAGCGCCGGCATCGGCTTCACGGTGTTCTTGCCGTCGTACTCCACGAGCCCCGTGAAGCGGAACTGCTCGCAGCAGTAGATCGACGCCCACGTGTACCAGTACACGCGCTGCACGTTGCCGAGGCTCGACGACTGGTTCTTCACGAGCAGCTTGAACGCCCGAGCGAGGTACTGCCCCATGCCCTCGTCGGTCGTCTGGAGCTTGTTGCTCGAGTCGATCTTGCCCTTCGACGCCGGCAGCCCGAGCTCCGTGATCCAGAGCGGCATCCTGGCGGCGCCGTAGCGCTTCATCACGATCCGGAAGCGCTTGACGAGCGTGATGATCCCGTCCGGCTTGGACGTGTACGGGTGCACGGCGGCCACGTCGAACGAGCCCCTGATCCCGCCCTTCTTGTAAAGGTGCTCCAGGTACTTCCAGGACTCGTTGGAGAGACCGGCGAGCGCCACCGTCGCCGCCGGATCGGCGGCCTTGATCGCCTTGTACGACGCGCGCAGCAGCTTGCCGTAGCCCGGCGCGTAGTCCTGGCCGGTCGGTATCGACCACTGGTACTGCAGGTGCGGCTCGTTCCAGATCTGCCACTGGCGGATCGGCCGCTTGGGCAGCAGCGGGTTCTCGAGCCAGAACGAGCCGCTCTCGCCGTAGCGCTCGATCAGCGCGCGCAGGTAGCGCGTGTAGTCGACGAAGCTCTTCGGCGGCGAGTGCGCCACGTCCGGGTACTGGCGGGCCCACTTGGGGGCGAGGATCACGACCGGCAGCACGTCGATTCCGTGGTTCACCGCGTGCCGCACGGCGCGATCGGTCTTGGTGTGGTCGAACGGCAGCCCGCGCCGCTTCTGCGCCCGGAGCCACTCGAACGCGATCCGCTTCGACTCGACGCCGCTGCGCGCCATCCGCGCGTTCTCCGCGTCGCGCACGGAGTCGCTCGAGAGCAGCTCGATCTCGCCGTCCCAGTTGGCGCCGTAGAAGAGCGGCGGCACGGAGCGCTGCGCGGCGGCGCCGGCGGGCACGGCAGCGAGGAGCGCTGCCGCCGCGGCGAGGAGGATCGCGAGACGGGTCACGTTCAAGAGAACCCGTGAGGGTAGGTGCGGTTGCGGCGCGGGCCGTCTCGGCGCGTAGGATTCGGCACATGGCCACAGTCGAACACGCCAATCCCGCCCGCGAGGTCCTCAACCAGCCGCCGGTCCTGACCGGACGCAACCTCTTCACCGAGAACGTGCCGCTCGTCGAGTCGGTCCGGCGCGAGGGCGCCGACTGGGCGCTCGACCGCCTCACCGCGCTGGGCGCCGAGTCGGGCGAGCTCGCCGAGCGCGAGACCGGCCGGCTGGCCAACGAGTACCCGCCCGTCCTGCACACGCACGACCGCTTCGGCCGCCGGATCGACGAGGTCGAGTTCCACCCCGCCTGGCACGAGCTGATGAAGCTGTCGGTCGGGCACGGCACGCACGCGCTGCCGTGGCGCGAGCCGGGCCCGGGCGCCCACGTGGCTCGCGCGGCGATGATGCTCTGCGGCAGCGGCCTCGAGTCCGGCCACGGCTGCCCGATCTCGATGACCTACGCGGCGGTGCCGGTGCTGCGCCGCCAGCCCGAGATCGCGGCCGAGTGGGAGCCGCGGCTCACCTCGCTCGAGTACGACCCGCGCTTCGCGCCCGCCGAGGAGAAGCGCGGCGCGCTCTCCGGAATGGCGATGACCGAGCGCCAGGGCGGCTCCGACGTGCGCGCCAACACCACGCTCGCCCGCCCGCTGAACGGCGGCGGCCCCGGCGGCGAGTACGAGCTGACCGGCCACAAGTGGTTCTGCTCCGCTCCGATGTGCGACATGTTCCTCGTGCTCGCGCAGGCCGACGGCGGCCTCTCCTGCTTCCTGCTGCCGCGCTGGACGCCCGACGGCGAGCGCAACCGCTTCCACATCCAGCGGCTCAAGGACAAGCTCGGCAACCGCTCGAACGCGTCCAGCGAGATCGAGCTGGACGGCGCCTGGGCGCGGATGGTCGGCGAGGAGGGCCGCGGCGTCCCGACGATCATCGAGATGGTCAACTTCACCCGGCTCGACTGCGTGCTCGGGTCGACCGGCCTGATGCGCGAGGCGCTGGCGCAGGCCATCCACCACGCGTCGCACCGTGCGGCCTTCGGCAAGCTGCTCGTGGACCAGCCGCTGATGCAGAACGTGCTGGCCGACCTCGCCGTCGAGTCGGAGGCGGCCACCCTGACCTCGCTGCGGCTCGCCCGCGCGATCGACGAGGGGCCCGATGATCCAGGGCAGACGCTGTTCAAGCGGATCGGCCTGGCGGTCTCGAAGTACTGGGTCTGCAAGAGCGCGACGTGGCACGTGGCCGAGGCGCTCGAGTGCCTGGGCGGGAACGGCTACGTGGAGCTGTCCGGGATGCCGCGCATCCACCGCGAGGCGCCGCTCCTGTCGATCTGGGAGGGCTCCGGCAACGTCAACTGCCTCGACGTGCTGCGGGCGATGGCGCGCACGCCGGAGTCGGTGCAGGCGTTCTTCGACGAGGTCGAGTCGGCCTCGGGCGCGGAGCCGCGGCTCGACGCCTACGTCCGCGAGGTCAAGGACGAGCTGACCGACCCCGAGGGGATCGAGGCGCGCGCGCGGAGGATCGTGGAGCGGATGGCGGTGGCGCTGCAGGCGTCGCTGCTCGTGCGGTTCGGCGACGCCGCGGTGGCGGACGCGTTCTGCGCCACGCGCCTCGCGGGCGATCGCGGGCGCGCGCTCGGCACGCTTCCGGCGGGCGTGGACTTCGCGCGGATCGTCGAGCGCCACAGCCCCGCCCAGGCGTGAACACGCTCGACTATCGCGTCGACGGCCGGATCGCACGCATCACCCTGAACCGCCCCGAGCGCGGCAACGGGATCACGCTGGAGATGCCGCGCGAGCTGGCGGCGGCGGTCGAGCGGGCGGACCTCGACCCGTCCGTGCACGTGATCGCCCTGTCGGGCGCCGGCAAGGGGTTCTGCGGCGGCTACGACCTGGTCGCCTCGGCGGAGGGCAACATGTCCGACACCTCATTCGCCGACGCACCCTCAGGGTCCCCCCTCGATCCCGCGGTCCTCGGCCGCAACCACGACCCCTCCGGCAACTGGGACCCGATGGTCGACTTCGCGATGATGAGCCGCAACGTCCGCGGCTTCATGTCGCTGTTCCACGCGAACAAGCCGGTCGTCTGCAAGGTGCACGGGTTCTGCGTGGCCGGCGGGACCGACATGGCGCTCTGCTCGGACCTACTCGTGATCGCCGACGACGCCCGCATCGGGTACCCGCCCGCGCGCGTGTGGGGAACGCCCACGACGATGGTGTGGGCGCACCGGATCGGCCCGGAGAAGGCCAAGCGGCTGCTGTTCACGGGCGACCTGCTCACGGGGCGGGAGGCGCACGAGTGGGGCCTCGCGATCGAGGCGCCGCCGCCCGGAGAGCTCGACGCCCGCTTCGAGTCCCTGCTCGAGCGGATCGCGCTGGTGCCGGTGAACCAGCTCGTGATGCACAAGCTGCTCGTGAACCAGACGCTCTACGCCCAGGGACTGCACGCCACGCAGGTGCTGGCGACGGTCTTCGACGGCGTCGCCCGCCACACGCCGGAGGGCTACGCGTTCCAGCAGCGTGCCGCCGAGGCGGGCTTCAAGCAGGCCGTACGCGAGCGCGACGAGCCGTTCGGAGACGCGGCGCCGCCGCGCACCTAGCCCCGGAGCCGCCGCGCGCCGGGCCGCCGCGCTAGCGGCTCAGGCGCTGCACGGACTCGCAGTTGCGGACGTTGTCGGTGCGGTCCGCCCGCACCTTGTCCTTCGAGCCGCGCCCGCAGTCGATCGTCTCGCGGCGGCCGTTGGCGGCCACGATGTTGTCGTTGCCGGCCCCGCCGCTGTAGGTGTTGAGGCCCTGGCCGCCGTTGATCTTGTCGTTGCCGTTGCCGCCGCCGAGCCGGTCGTTGCCGTTGCCGCCGGAGATCGTGTCGTTGCCGTCGCCGCCGGAGGCCGTGTCGGCGCCCTCGCCGCCGCTCAGCCGGTCGTTGCCGGCCTCACCGCTCAGCGAGTCGTCGTCGTCCCCGCCGCTCAGCCGGTCGTTGCCGGCGCGGCCGCGCAGGCAGTCCTCGCCGTCGCCGCCGTTCAGCACGTCCTTCGCCGGACCGCCCACGAGCAGGTCGCCGAACGGGGTGCCGCTCAGCGTGCCGCCGGTGTCGTTGGCGTCCTGGCGGTTCTTGCAGCGGCCGGGAGTCGGATCGTCGTCGCCGATCGTGCCGAGGGCGGTGCCACGGGCGAGCGTCGCGCCGAAAACCGAGGTCGCCCGGAGCTCGAAGGTCTCGTTGGCCTCGTCGGCGATGTCGCCGATCACGGCCACGTCCACGTTCGCCTGCGTCTCGCCGCGCGGGATCGTCACGGTCGCGGGGGGCGGCGCGTAGTCCTGGCCGGCGGTCGCGGTCCCGCCCGCGCCCTCGAGCGTCGCGCGCACCTCCTCGGATGACGGGCCGCCGGCCAGCGAGACCACGAACCGCGCCTGCGTCACGCCGCTGTTGCCCTCGAGCACGCCGACGTCGGCGATGCTGAGCGTGGGTCGCGCCACCGCGCTGTTCAGGATGCCCTGCCAGCCGCCGTCCTGCAGGCCCGGCTCCGGCGGGTTCGAGTCGTGCCAGTCCCAGCCGAGGTAGGTGATCGAGCCGAGCCCGCGGTAGAGGATCGCGACCGTGGAGCGCGCCATCGACTGGTAGACGCTCCGCCCGCCCGCCGGGAGCGAGGTGATGTCGACGCCGGACATGGCGTTGTTCCCGGACAGCCCGTCGGGTCCGCCCGCGAACTCGGTGCCGTTGGCGCGGTCCTGGATCTTCGCGGAGCTGCCGGCCGGCCCCTCCACCAGGTCGAAGTTGAAGAGCGCGTTGACCAGGTTCGCCGCCTCCGAGCCGGTGGCGTGCCCGTTGATCACGAACCCGCCGCCGTCGGCGACGAACTGCCGGATGACCTCGCGCGCGGCCCCGCTGAGGACGAGGTTCGTGTCGCCGGCGAGATCGGGGATCAGCAGCACGTCGCGGCCGGTGAGCGCGGTGCGGATCCCGTCGGGCGACTCGTCGGTGAACGTGAAGACGGTGTGACCCTGGCTGACCAGGCTCGCGGCGACGTTGCCCGACTCGTCGCCGTTGCCCACGAAGGTCGCGTCATTGAAGAGCGCCACGTTGGCGGCGTGCGCCGGTGCGGCCGCCGCGAGGGCGGCGAGCACGCCGAGGAGGACCGCGAGTCGTCTCATCCCGCGTGCATTCGCGCTCGGGGGGCGAGTCCCTTCAAGCGGGGATGGCGTCCGGGCGCCTCGGCGCTTACGCTCGGCGCATGGCACGCGGGGGACGCGAGCTCTTCCCGCGCGACCGCGGGCTCCAGGCGCGCATGGCGCTCGCGGCGCTCGTGAGCCTGATCCTCACCGGCGTCCTCGTCGGCGGTCTCGTGCGGGTGGCGCTGTTGATGGAGGAGGGCTGGGCGTACGCCGTCGCGGCGTTTGCGATCTTCGGGGTGACCGGGGCCGTGTCGACGCGGCGCGCCAGGGAGCTGCGCGACCGGCGCGAGCGAGGCGCGGAGGCGCACGACCGGGTCGAGGGGATCGTGCAGCGACTCGCGGTCCTCGCGGACCTGCCCGCGCCGCGGGTCGAGATCGACCCGGTCGACGCGCCGCAGTGCTGGACCACGGAGCGCCTGCTCGGAGGCGCCACCATCACGGCGACGGCCGGCCTCGCGGAGCGACTCGACGAAGACGAGCTCACCGCGGTGATCGCCCACGAGCTCTCGCATCTGGCCAACGGCGACGCGCTCGTGATGACTCTCCTGGGCGGGCCACCCACGTGGATCGTCCAGGGCGTGAAGCAGGTCGTCACGGAGGCAGCGCAGGAGGTGAGGCTGCGGCTCCTGATCGTCGCCACCATCTATGGCTCGTTCGCGCTGGCGCTGGCCCTGCCCGGCCTCCTGGCCGCTCGCATCCTCGCGCGCCACCGCGAGCTCGCGGCCGATCGCGGCGCCGCGATCCTCACGGGCTCGCCGGCGGCGCTGGCATCCGCGCTGCGGCGTCTGTCCGGCGAGCTCGGCCGGATCCCGCGGAACGACCTCCGGACGGTCGGCGGCGGGGACCTGTTCTACGTGCTGCCGAGCCGCCGCGAGCCAAGCGGCCCGGCCCGGCTCTGGGCCACGCATCCGCGGCTGGCCACGCGGATCGAGCGGCTCGAGGAGATGGAGCGCCGGCTCGTGCTGGCGCGACCGGTGCTCGACCCGGGCTAGTTCGCCACGTGCTGGGTCCAGCGCTGCCCGTCCCAGTACCGGAGCCGGGCCTGGCGGTGCGGGTCCGGGTACCAGTTGGCGGGCGGAAGCGCGGCCTGCGGAGGCGGCTGCGGAGCGACCGGGGCCGGCTGGGCGACGGGCGCGGGCTGCGGGGCGACGGGCGCGGGCTGCGGCGCGATCGGGGCGGGTCCAGGTAGCGGTGTCGCCGGCGCGGGCTGAGCCACGGGTGCGGGCTGCGCCACGGGCGCGGGCTGCGCGACGGGGGCCGGCTGCACCGTGGGCACCGGGTCCGGCGCGGGCTGGGCCGCCGGTGCCGGCTGCGCCGGTTGCGGGGCGGGCTCGGCGGCAGGCGCCGGCGAGGCGGGCTCCGCCCCATCCGGCGGCTTCGCCTCCGGGATCGGCGACGCCATGCGCGTGACGTCCGCCGCGGAGGCGATCACCTCGTCGGCGGCCGGCTTCGGCATGTCCGCATCGCCCGCCTCCGGCCCCTGGGCGGCCGCCGGAGACTGCGGCCCGGCGCCGGCCTCCGCCTGCGCCAGCGCCGCGTCAGCGGCCTGCCAGCCGCCCGGCTGAGCCGGGGGCTGAGCCGCGGGCTGAGGCGGGGGCTGGGGCGCGGGCTGGGGCGGCGCGTTGCCGAGCAGCTCGTCGACCCGTCGCGAGAGCCGGAAGCAGTCGCTCAGCATCCGCTGCACTGCGTCCGTCGAGATCTCGTCCGGCGCGAGCCGGGCGCACAGCACCAGCAGGTTCTGATCGTTGTCCTGCACGACCCCGAACCGCGCGATCCCCCGGGCCGCGTAGTTCAGCGCCATCAGCACGTGCATCTCGTCGGCGGAGCTCTTGGCCTTCTTCCCCATCGACTGCATCGTCTGGATCGCCACGAGGTCGGAGTCCGCCTTGTCCACCATCAGCAGGAACGGGCCGACGTCGGTCTGCAGCTTCCAGTCCCCGTCCTTGTCGAGCGTGGCGGGCACCTGGAGATCGTTGAGCGCCGTGTCGACCTGGCCCCGGATGCCGGCGCGCCCGCCCAGGCCGGCGGAATGGCGGGGCGAGGCGGCGAAGAACTGGGCCAGGGGGTCCACGGCGTTCATCACGGTCAGCCTAACCGCTGGCGAGGTCCTGGATCAGCCCGATCCAGACGAAGAACATGAAGGCGCCGAGGATCAGCCGCACCCGGACGTCGCCTCGCTGCCTCAGCAGCATGATCGGCACCGTCAGGCCGAACAGGGCCACCACGCCGACCCACCCGAGCCGGCTGTCCTTGATGCGCTCGACGAACGGGTAGAGCCGGTCGCCCACCCTCTGCCCGAGATCGCGCTCCTCCGGCACGACCTCCGCGCCCGGCCACGCCTGGCGGTCGAGCGGGGCGGGCGGGAGCGGCCGCGGCGCCGGGGCCCACGTGGGGCGCGGCCCGGGGGCGGCCCAGACGCCAGGGGCGGGCGGGGCCGTGCGGGACCCCGGAGCGGGCGGGCGCGTGCCGGACCCCGGCGCCGGCGCGGGCGGAAGCGCCGCCCAGTCGACCGGCATGGCCGCGACGTGCGGCGTCTGCGCGCCGATCGGCGGCGCCTCGGGCGGCGGAGCCGGCATGGAGGCCTGGGTCCGCGTGGAGACCGGGGCCGCCGCGTGCGCCGGCGCCTCCGGCGCGTGCTCCACCACGCCCTCCAGGGCGGCACGAGCCGCCGCATGAAGGTCCGGCAGCGGAAGCTGCATCCCCGCCCCGGGCACTCCCCCGCCGGGCGCGGACGAGAAGGGCAACGGCTCGGCGACCCCGCCGGGCATCGCGGGCAGCGCGGACATCGCGACGGCCGCCCCGGGCAGTCCCCCGCCCGCGATCGCGAGCGGCCCGGCCTGCATCGCGCCGGGCAGCGGCGCGAGCAGCGTCAGCGGCTGGACCAGCGGCGGCGGCACCCCACCCGGCGGCCCCACGGCTCCACCCGGCGCTCCGATCGAGAACGCGGGCGGCGCGCCGCCCGGCATCCCGCCAGGCAACCCCCCGCCCGGCATTCCCCCGCCCGGAGCCCCGGACATCCCACCCGGCAGTCCGGAGACCGGCGGGAGCGGAACCGGGTCAGGAGCCGTCCGCGACCTCCAGGAACGCCTTGTAGCGGCGCACGTTGCGCTCGCAGCGCCGGTACTCCTCGGTGTCCTCCTCCGCCGACTCGAGCCCCTGCTCCGCGTCACGCAGCTTCGACTCGACGTCCGAGCGGTCGAGGTTGTCCGGGTCCATGATCTCGTCGACCAGCACCAGCGCCGTGTTGTTCACCACCTGGAGGTAGCCCTCGCCCTGGGCGAAGCGCTGCGACGGCTCGCCGTCGGCCGACTCGTAGAGCCGCAGCTCGGTCGGGTCGAGGATCGCCATCAGCGGCGCGTGGTTGGCCCGGATGCCGATCGACCCGGTGTTGGTCCGGGTCGACAGCATCTCCACCTCTCCCTCGAAGGCCTTGCCCTCGGGCGTCAGGACCTCGACCGGGAACGACGTGGCCACGCGCTACTGCCCCGACTCGCTCACGGCGTCCTGGGACTCCTCGGAGCCCTCGCCGCGCTCGGAGTCCTCGGAGCCGCCCTCGTCGCCGCCGTCCTCGGAGTCGTCCGACCCCGAGTCGCCGCCGCCCGAATCGCCGGACTCGCCGCGCGCCGCCTCGAGCACGTCCTCGATCGTGCCCTTCATGTAGAAGGCGCGCTCGGGGATGTCGTCGTGCTTGCCCTCGACGATCTCCTTGAAGCCGCGGATCGTGTCCTCGACCTTGACGTAGATGCCGGGCGACCCGGTGAACGCCTCCGCCACGAAGAACGGCTGCGACAGGAAGCGCTCGATCTTGCGCGCGCGCTGCACCGTCTGCTTGTCCTCGTCCGAGAGCTCGTCGATGCCGAGGATCGCGATGATGTCCTGCAGCTCCTTGTAGCGCTGCAGCACCTCCTTGACCTGCGTCGCGACCTCGTAGTGCTCCTGGCCGAGGATGTCGGCCTTGAGGATCGTGGACGTCGAGTCGAGCGGGTCCACCGCCGGGTAGATCCCCTTCTCCGCGATCGAGCGCGACAGCGTCGTGGTGGAGTTGAGGTGGGCGAACACCGACGCCGGCGCCGGGTCGGTGAGGTCGTCGGCCGGCACGTAGATCGCCTGCACCGAGGTGACCGAGCCCTGACGCGTGGACGTGATCCGCTCCTGGAGCTGGCCCATCTCGGTCTCGAGCGTGGGCTGGTAGCCGACCTGCGACGGCATGCGGCCCAAGAGCGCCGACACCTCCGAGCCCGCCTGCACGAACCGGAAGATGTTGTCGATGAAGAGCAGCACGTCCTGGCCGCCCTCCTCGCGGAAGTACTCGGCCATCGTGAGACCCGTCAGGGCCACGCGCATGCGCGCACCCGGGGGCTCGTTCATCTGGCCGAAGACAAGCATCGTCTTGTCGATGACGCCCGACTCCTTCATCTCCAGCCACAGGTCGTTGCCCTCGCGCGAGCGCTCGCCCACGCCGCAGAACGCCGAGAGGCCGCCGTGCTCCTGGGCGATGTTGTGGATCAGCTCCTGGATGAGCACGGTCTTGCCCACGCCGGCGCCGCCGAACAGGCCGATCTTGCCGCCCTTGGCGTACGGGGCCAGCAGGTCCACGACCTTGATGCCGGTCTCGAGGATCTCGCGCGTCGGCGTGAGGTCCTCGACCTCGGGGGCCGACCGGTGGATCGGCCAGCGGGTCTCGGACTCGACCGGATCGCCCTGGTCGATCGTCTCGCCGAGCAGGTTGAAGATGCGCCCGAGCGTCTGATCGCCGACAGGCACCGTGATCGGGCCGCCCGTGTCGCGCACCTCGGCGCCGCGGGAGAGGCCGTCGGTGGCGTCCATGGCGACCGCGCGCACGCGGTCGTCGCCCAGGTGCTGCTGCACCTCGACGATCAGCTTGCCCTTGCTCTCGCTGGAGCCGGCGACCTCGTCGTCGTCGCCGTAGGTCTCGAGGTCGATCTCGAGGGCGTTGTAGATCTCGGGCAGCTCGTCGGGGAACGCGACCTCGATGACGACGCCCTGGATCTCCTCGACCCGGCCGATGTTCTGGCCGTTCGACCCGCTCGACTGCTGCTCGGTGCTCGTAGTCGCTTCCACCAGTGTTCTCCTTTGCTAGCGGAGGCCCTCGGCGCCCGCGACGACTTCCATGATTTCCTGGGTGATGTCGGCCTGCCGCTGCCGGTTCGCCTCGAGGGTGAGGTCGTCGATCAGCTCGGCGGCGTTCTCCGACGCGTTGCGCATGGCCGTCATCCGCGCGCCGTGCTCCGACGCGGTGGACTCCAGCATCGCGCGGTAGATCGAAATCTCCACGTAGTCCGGTGCGAGCCGCCGGAGGATCTCCTCCGGGTCTGGCTCGTAGATCCAGAGCGAGCGGCTGTGATCGGGCCCGTCGCCGTCGCCCCCACCGTCCCCCTCGCCCTCGTCCTCGTCCTCGTCGCCCAGCACGTCCGCCTGCTGGAGCGGCAGGAGCGTCTCGTGGCGGACCTCCTGCGTCATCGCGGAGACGTATCCGTTGTAGAAGACCTCGACGCGGTCCACCTCGCCGTCGATGTAGTGCTGGATCATCTCGTCGGCCACGTTGCGGGCGTCCGAGTAGGACGGGCGGTCCGTGAAGCCGGTGTACCCGCCGGCCAGCTCGAGCCCGCGGAAGGTGATCGAGGAGACGCCGCGGCGCCCGACCGCGTACCAGGCCACGTCCTCGTCGATCTCCTTCGCGCGACGGTTGCCCGCGCGCACGATCTGCGAGTTGAACGCGCCGGCCAGGCCGCGGTCGCCGGTCACCAGCAGCACGCCGACCCGGCTCACCGAGTCGTGCTCCTGCAGGATCGGCATGTTCGGGATGCTCTCGGCCGCCGACACCGCCTGGCGGGTCATCCGGCGGATCGCGTCCGCGTAGGGCCGCAGCTCCTCGATCCGCTGCTCGGCCCGGCGCAGGCGCGCCGCGGCCACCATCTCCATCGCCCGCGTGATCTTGCGGATGTTCTTGACCGAGGAGATCCGGCCCTTGATGTCCTTCTGGCTCGCCATGCGCCTCTAGCGGACGGGAGCCCTAGACGCCGCCGACCGGCGCGGCCTCGGACTCGCGATCCCCGGACTCCTCGCCGGAGTCCTCGTCGCCGTCGTCGGAGGAGCCGGACGTGCGGCCCTCCTTCTGGCGCTCCTCCTCGGACATGATCCGGTCGGACTCGCCCTCCTCGATCGGGTTGCCCTCGGCGTCGAAGTCCGGCCCGAAGTCGTCGATCGCCTCGGCGATCGCCTTTCCGAGCGCGTCCTCGATCGAGTCGTCCCAGTCGCCGCCGGCGATCTTCTGCATCAGATCGTCGTTCTCGGAGTGCAGCCGCGAGAGCATCTGCTCGTGGAAGTCCTTGACCCGCTCGACCTTGATGCGGTCGAGGTAGCCGCCGGTACCCGAGTAGATCGCCGCGACCTGGTCCTCCAGCGACCACGGCTTGAGCTCGTCCTGGTTGAGCGTCTCGACGAGGCGCTCACCGCGGGCCAGCGTGCGCTGGGTCTCCTGGTCGAGCTCCGACCCGAACTGCGCGAACGCCTCGAGCTCGCGGTACTGGGACAGCTCCAGCCGCAGCTTGCCGGCGACCTTCTTCATCGGCTTGGCCTGGGCGTTGCCGCCCACGCGCGACACCGAGATGCCCACGTTGATGGCCGGCCGCACGCCCGAGCGGAACAGGTCCGCCTCGAGGAAGATCTGGCCGTCGGTGATCGAGATGACGTTGGTCGGGATGTAGGCCGACACGTCCGAGGCCTGCGTCTCGATCAGCGGCAGCGCCGTGAGCGATCCGCCGCCCAGGTCGTCGTTGAGCTTGACCGCGCGCTCGAGCAGCCTGCTGTGCAGGTAGAACACGTCGCCCGGGTAGGCCTCGCGACCCGGCGGGCGGCGCAGCAGGAGCGACATCTGGCGGTACGCGTACGCGTGCTTGGTCAGGTCGTCGTAGATGCAGAGCGCGTGCTTTCCCTGGTAGAGGAAGTGCTCGCCCATCGCGCAGCCTGCGTAGGGAGCCATGAACTTGATCGGCGCGGCCTCGTCGGCGGGCGCCGCGACGATGATCGTGTTGTCGAGCGCGTTGTGCTCGCGCAGCGTCTCCGCGACCTGCACTACCGTCGACATGCGCTGGCCGATGGCGACGTAGATGCAGATCAGGTCCTTGTCGCGGTTGTTGATGATCGCGTCGATGCCGATCGCCGACTTGCCCGTCTGGCGGTCGCCGATGATGAGCTGGCGCTGGCCGCGGCCGATGGCGGTCATCGCGTCGATGGCCTTGAGCCCGGTGTACATCGGCTCCTCGACCGGCTGGCGCTGGACCACGCCGGGGGCCTTGAACTCGGCCGGACGGAACTCCTCGGTCTTGACCTCGCCGCGGCCGTCGAGCGGGTTGCCGAGCGGATCGACGATGCGGCCGAGCAGGGCCTCGCCCACCGGGATCTCGAGCAGGCGGCCCGTGCGCTTGACCTGGCTGCCCTCCTCGATCTTGTCCCAGTCGCCGAACAGCACGGCGCCGACGTTGTCGGACTCGAGGTTGAGGGCGAGGCCGGTGACGTCGTGCGGCAGCTCGAGCATCTCCATCGACATGCAGTCGTCGAGGCCGTGCACGCGGGCGATGCCGTCGGCGATCGAGAGGACCGTGCCGACCTCGGAGAGGTCCGCGCCGCCGTCGTCGGAGATGCCCTCGATACGTTGCTTGAGGATGCTGGTGATCTCGTCGGGCTTGATCTTCATGCGGCCTTCGCCACTTCCTTTCTAAGTCTCTCTAGACGGGCCCTGATCGTGGCGTCCATGATCACGTTGCCCACCTGCATGGCCAGCCCACCGATCACGTCGGGATCGACCGACGTGGTGAGCTCGATGCGCTTTCCGGTCCGGTCCTGGATCTCGTCGCCGATCCGCTTGACCGTGCTCTCGTCCAGCTCGACCGCACTCGTGATGGTAACCGGGAGCAGCTTGCGCTCCTCGGCGTACAGCTCCTCGAAATCGCGCCGGATCCGGAACACCACCGGCATCCGGTGCCGCTCCGCCAGCAGCTCGAGGAAGCGGACGAAGCGCTCGTCCCCGTCCTCGATCAGCTTGGCGATCGCGTCCTTCTTCTCCTCCGAGCTGAAGTACGGCGAGAAGAAGAAGACCTGCAGCTCGCGGCTCTCGTCGAGGGCGTCCGCGAACTCGCCGAGCTGCTCGTGGATGTCGTCGAGAGCGTCGTGCTCCTGCGCGACCTCGAACAGCGAGCGGGCGTAGACCTCGGCGATCTCCTGCACCTAGGAGGAGCCTCCCGCCGGGTTCTCGGACGGCGCCGAGCCGGGCTGGCCCCCGCCGTTCGAGGCCCCGTTCGAGTCGCCCGCCAGCGCCGAGAAGTCGAACTCCCCGAGCGCGTCCTCGATCAGGCGCTTGTGGTCCTCGTCCGTGAGCGTCTTGCGCGTGACCTTCTCGGTCGCGAGCACGGTCAGGTCCGCGACCTCGCGGCGGATCTCGTCCACCGCGCGGCGCGTCTCGAACTCGATCTCGCGGCGGGTGTCGGCCATCATCTCGTCGCGGGTCTTCTTCGCGTCGGCCTTGGCCTCGTCCTCGAGGCGGTCGGCCGCCTTGCGCGCGCGGGCGACGATGTCCTCCGCCTGCTCGCGCGCCTCCTTGAGCCGCTCGCGGTACTCGTTGAGCAGCGCGTCGGCCTCGACCTTGGTGCGCTCGGCGTGCTCGATCGACTCCTCGATCGCCACCCGCCGGCGGTCGAGCGCTTCGGCGATCCGCGGGAACGCGGCCTTGCGGAGGATCATCAGCGTGATCCCGAAGGCGAGCAGCGTCCAGATCATCAGCCCGACGTTCGGGCTGACGAGGAAGTTGCCGCTCTCCTCCTCCTTCGCGGCGCCGCCCTCGGTGGCGGCGAGGACGAAGTTCGCGAGGTCGACCTTCAGCATCCTGCTAGCCGCCCAGGAAGAACGCGATCAGGCCGAAGATGAACGCGTAGAACACGATCGCCTCGGTGAGCGCGAAGCCCAGCCACTGGATGCTCGTGATCTCGTCGCGCATCTCGGGCTGGCGGGTGACCGACTCGATCACCTTGCCGAAGATGTAACCGACGCCGATGCCCGGGCCGATCGTGCCGAGACCGGCACCCACGCCGAGCGCGATCGACTTGATGGCCTTGGCCGTCTTCTCCTCACCGCCGCCTCCCTGCGCGATGAACTCTGGGATGAAACTGAGGTCCATTACCGCCTCCTGTTGGTCAGTGGGCCTCGCCGGTGGCGCTGCCGAGGTAGATCGAAGTGAGCGTGGCGAAGATGAATGCCTGGAGCCCGGCCACGATTACGAGCTCGAACAAGAAGAACGCGACGGCGACCACCACGGTGAGTGGACCGATGAAGGCCGCGCCGAGCAGGATGACCATGCCGCCCCCCATGAAGAGGATGAGCAGATGCCCTGCAAGTATGTTCGCGAACAGCCGCACCGACAGTGAGATGATGCGAACAAAGTGGGAGATCGCCTCGATCAGGAAGATCGGGGCGGCCGCGGGGCCCGTCACGCCGGCCGGGACCCAGCTCTTGAAGTAGGGGATCACGCCCTTGGCGCGCACGCCCTCGATGTGGTAGCTGACCCAGACCATCAGGGTGAGCACGAGCGGCACGGAGATGTTCGCGGTGGCCGCGTACAGCGCCAGCGCCGGGACCTGCGCGCCGAGGACGTCCACCTTGTGCTCGGTGTTCGTCGGCAGCGGCAGGTAGCCGATCACGTTCGAGAAGAGGATGAAGAAGAAGAGGGTCCCGATGACCGGGAACCACTTGGCGGCCATGCCGGCGTCCATGTTCCCGCGCGTGATGTTGTTGAACGCGAGGTCGTAGGCCGACTCGACCGCGGTCTGCACGTTGTTGGGGCGCTCCTTCATGCGCTTGGCGATGTAGGTCATCGCCCAGCAGGTGAGCGCGGCGGCGATCAGCAGGTAGAGCACCGCCTTGTTGATGCTCATGTCGATCGGCCCGAGCTTCAGCTCCACCCACGGGTCGAGCTTGAACTCGTTCTGCGGCTTGTACTCGGTGTTCTCCGCCTCCTTGCCGAAGAGGAGGCCGAGCAGGATCATCAGGCCGAAGACCACGAAGGCGCCGAGGGCGACCTGCTTGCCACGGCTCATGCGCTTGATCGCGTTCACTTCTTGGGCCTCTCGGGAGGCAGCGGAGCGGCGGACACGGCGCTCGCGGCGCCTCTCGCGCCGCCAGTGGCGAGCGCCATCGTGAACGCGACGGTGAAGGTGGCCAGGAAGAGCACGGCCGAGGACAGGCCGACCTCGCTCTCGGTGGTCAGGCCCACCGCGAGGATCGTGCCGGAGACGATCCAGCCGCGCGCGAGCATGCTGCCGGCGAGCACGCCGACGGTCGTGCGCGGGTCGTCGGCGCGCTTGGCGCGGCGCTCGGCCCAGGCCCGCACGAGGCGCTGGGCGACGTAGAGCCCGGCGCCGGTGACCCAGCCCAGGATGTTGATGTCCGCCGCGAGGAAGATCGGCAACGCGATCGCCAGCACGGCGAGGTCCATGTTGCGCAGGACGCGCACCGCGGTCGGTGCGTCGGTTGCTGTCTCGATGGCGTGCGTTGACAAGGCTGGAACGGCGTGAGGGAACCGCCTGGTTCGGCGGCGGTCGGCTCCCCCCGGCGGGGCGGGAACGGTATCGAAAACCGGCCCGCGAGATAGTGCGTGATGCCTCTAGGCGACCCGCCCTTGAGCGGCTGGGCGCCAGTGCCGATCTTCTTCACGTGGAGTCGAGAGGGCGCAACGTCTCCCTGGCGCTGGCCGCGATCGCGATCGGCACCCCCGCCCTGGCCGTGGCGCTCGACGCCGCGGGCGAAGGCGTGGCACTGGTCTTGGCGATCGCCGCCCTCGTCCTCCTCGTGCTCTCGTACGCGCTTCTCGCCGCGCGCGTCTTCCGCCTCCACGGCGACGAGCGGGCCGAGGAGAAGGCCCGCGCCGCCGGCCGGCTCCACATGCCGGTGATGATCGGGGCCCCGTTCGTGGTCAGATCCTGATCCTCGGCCAGGCCCTCTGGCCCGAGTGCGGTCCCCGGACCGCGGACCTAGCGGCCGCGGCGGCCGAGCGCGCCTGCGAGCCTGGGCGCATCAGCGCGACTGATCGACCCCATTCCGAATCTTCGTTGGGCGCCGGGTCGCCACGACGCCAAGCTGGAGCGATGTCGACCGCGTCCGCCACCGCTCCGGCCCGCACCGGCGTGCCCGCGTGGCAGGTCTGGACGGGGCTCGGGATCGTCTACGTCGTCTGGGGCTCGACCTACCTCGCGATCCGGGTCCTGGTCGAGACGATGCCTCCGCTCCTGTCGGGCGGCGTGCGCTTCTCGCTGGCCGGGGCGATCCTGTACGTGGTCCTGCTCGCGCGCGGCGGCCGCGAGCGGGTGCGCTTCACGCGCGAGCAGGCGCTCTGGTCCCTGGTCATCGGCTCGTTGCTCGTGACCGGCGGCAATGGGCTCGTGATGGTCGGCGAGCTGGACGTGCCGTCCGGACTCGCCGCGCTGATCATCGCGTCGGTGCCGCTGTGGGTGATCGTGTACCGAAAGGTGCTTGGCCGCGAGACGATCGCGCCCGGGACGCTCGCGGGCGTGGCCTTCGGCTTCGTCGGGCTGGCGCTGCTGCTGCTGCCGAGCGGCGGCAACGACGAGGTCACGAGCTGGGTAGGACTGCTGCTCGTGTTCCTGGCGGGGCCGAGCTGGGCGCTCGGCTCGTTCCTGTCGAGCCGGCGGCCGCTGCCGTCGAACCCGTTCCTGTCCACGGCGCTGCAGATGTTCCTGGGCGGGCTCACGGCGATCGTCGCGGGGCTGGCGCGCGGCGAGGCCGGCGACGTCGACTTCGGCTCCTTCTCGCACGACTCGCTGATCGCGTTCGTGTACCTGATCTTCGTCGGCTCGCTCGTGGCCTTCACGGCGTATGTGTGGCTGCTCCAGAACGCGCCGGTCTCGAAGGTGGCGACCTACGCGTACGTGAACCCGGTGATCGCGATCCTGCTCGGCTGGGCGATCCTGTCGGAGGAGATCACGGCGTCGATCGTCGCCGGCGCCGCGATCGTCGTAGCGTCCGTGGCCACGATCGTGCGCAAGGAATCCGGTTGACCACCTGGCTCCAGCAGGAGATCCGCCTCGAGCCCCGCCCGCGGGGCTTCCACCTCGTCACGCGCGAGGTGGAGGAAGCGGTGCCCGACCTCCGGCGCATACGCGTCGGCATCGCGCACGTATTCATCCGCCACACCTCCGCCTCGCTGACGCTGAACGAGAACGCCTCGCCCGACGTGCGCCGCGACTTTCGCGAGTGGTTCGACCGGGCCGTGCCCGACGGGGCGCCCTACTGGGCGCACACGCTCGAGGGACCGGACGACATGCCGGCGCACATCAAGGCGTCGCTCACCGGGAGCTCGCTCTCGATCCCGCTGACCGGCGGCCGCTTCGCGCTCGGCACCTGGCAGGGCATCTACCTGTGCGAGCACCGCGACAGCGGCGGCGCGCGGTCGCTGCTCGTGACGGCGTGGGGCGAGACGGGTTAGAGCTTGTCGATCACGGCCGCCGCGGCGACCGCCGCGTAGGCACCGACGATCGCGGGCCACAGCGCGCGGCGCTCGGCATGCAGCGAGTTGAACCCGGCCGCCATCTCGTCGCGGACCTGCCCGATCTCGCCGCGGACCTGCCCGATCTCGCCGCGGACCTCGGTCGCGAACCGCTGCATCTCTCCTCGAAGCTCCGTTCGAAGGTCCGCCATCTCCCCACGCAGCTCGGCCTGGAGGCTCCGCACCTCGGCGCGCACCGCGCCCATCTCCTTCCGGAGCTCGCGCACCTCGGCGCGCGTCTCGGCCCGCACCTCGGTGAGGTCCTCGCGCAGGGTGCGCATCTCGTCGCGGAACGCCGCGACGGTGTCGTTCAGGCGCTCGTCAGTCCACTCGGCCATTGCCATCTCACCTCTATAAGGCTATGTGCCGGAAAACTCTCCCCCCACCCCGCCGAACGGACCGTTCCGTCCGCCGAAATGTGCGAACATACGTTCGATGCGCTGGGATGAGCTGAAGGTGAGCGAGCAGCAGCGGAGGGCGCTGCCGGGGTTCAGGGACGATGCGGTCGTGCGCACGTTCGACGCGCCCGAGGCGCTCGAGACGCGCTTCTACGAGATCCGGGCCAAGTCCGCGATCAACCGCGTGCCGGAGCGCTCGCGCATGCCGTTCAGGTGGACGATCAATCCGTATCGCGGCTGCAGCCATGCCTGCACTTACTGCCTAATGGGTGATACGCCCATCCTCATGGCGGATGGCCGGACGAAGCCGATCAGGGATCTGCGGCCTGATGACCGGATCTACGGCACCGAACGGAGGGGGTCGTACCGACGTTTCGTGGTGACCCGCGTCCTCGATCACTGGTCGACGATCAAGCCGGCGTACCGGGTCACGCTGGAGGATGGGACGGAGCTGGTCGCGAGTGGCGACCACCGCTTCCTCACGGACCGGGGCTGGAAGCACGTGACCGGGACCGAGTCGGGTCCCCTGCGGCGAGCCCACCTGACGGCGAACAACAAGTTGATGGGCACCGGACGCGTGGCGGAGTCCCCGGCGGATTCGGACGACTACCGTCGCGGCTACCTCTGCGGGCTCGTGCGGGGCGACGGCCACATCGGCTCGTACTCCTACGACCGCCCTGGCCGCGGCCACGGCGACGTCCACCGCTTCCGGCTCGCGCTGACCGACTTCGAGGCCCTTAGGCGCGCGCGGATGTACCTCGCGGACTTCGCGGTCGTGACTGACGAGTTCGAGTTCCACGCGGCCGCCGGAGCGCAGCGCGCCGTTCGCGCGATCCGGACGCAGGCGCGCGCGAGCGTCGCCACGATCCGCGAGCTGATCGAGTGGCCCCAGGCGGTCGGCGACGACTGGGCCAAGGGGTTCCTCGCGGGGATGTTCGACGCGGAGGGCAGCTTCGGCCACTGCGTTCGGATCTCGAACACCGACGACGAGCTCATCGAATGGACGACGGCCTGCCTGCGGCGGTTCGGCTTCGCGTTCGAGGTCGAGGACCGAGCGCTTCCCAATCGGCTGCGGGAGGTGCGGCTACGCGGCGGATTGCCGCAGGTGCTGCGGTTCTTCCACACCACCGACCCGGCCATCACCCGCAAGCGCTCGATCGAGGGCCGTGCGGTCAAGTCCGACGCGCGGCTCGGGGTGCGATCGATCGAACCGCTGGGCGCGGAGACGCCGCTCTACGACATCACCACCGGCACGGGCGACTTCGTCGCGAACGGCGTCGTGAGCCACAACTGCTTCGCTCGCCCCACCCACACGTTCCTCGACTTCAACCCCGGGCGCGACTTCGAGAAGGAGATCGTCGTCAAGGTCAACGCGCCGGAGCTCGTGCGGCGCGAGCTGGCGCGGCCGTCGTGGAGGGGCGAGCACGTCGCGATGGGCACCAACACCGACCCGTACCAGTGGGTCGAGGGGCGCTACAAGCTGATGCCCGGCATCTGGGAGGCGATGCGCGACCACGCCAACCCGTGCTCGATCCTCACCAAGTCGCCGCTCCTGCTGCGCGACAAGGACCTGCTCGTGCAGATCAACGAGCGCGCTCCGGTCACGGCCAGCTTCAGCGTGCCGACGCTCGAGGAGAAGGCGTGGCGCGCGTCCGAGCCGCACACCCCCCACCCCCGCGCGCGCCTCGAGGCCGTCGCCGAGCTCAACCGGCTCGGCATTCCCACCGGCATCCTGGTCGCGCCGCTGATGCCCGGGATCAACGACGATCCGAAGCAGGTGGAGAAGATCATCGAGATCGCGACCGAGGCCGGCGCGGTCAGCATCGGCGGCATCGGGCTGCACCTGCGCGGCGAGGTGCGCGACGTCTTCATGGACTGGCTGCGCTCCTATCGGCCGGACCTGGTCGAGCGCTACGAGCAGCTCTACGCGCGCGGCGCCTACCTGCCGAGCCCCGAGAAGCAGCGGATCGCCGGTCTCGTCCGGGCGCGGTCGCGATTCACGCGCGAGCACGTCGAGGCGACCGAGCGGCGGGCGGCGCGCTGGCGGGCGACCTCCGCGCCGGCGAGGGAGCCGGACCCGCCGGCGCCGAAGGTCGAGCAGCCGACGCTGTTCTGAGCCGGCGCCACGGCGAGTCCGGCCGGCGATTGTGACGTTGGGCCCCTCATAGGGGGCAAAACGTCACAACCGTCCTTCCAACCTAGGGCGGCTCCACAGCCACGAGGGCGCGGGGCGCGGCCGGGCCCGACCGTAGACTCGCCGCGCATGCGGATCTGGATCGACATGACGGCGCCGGCGCACGTGCTCGTGTTCCGTCCCGTGATCGAGCGGCTGCGCGACCGCGGCCACGAGGTGACCGTGACCGCACGCGACTACGCGCAGACGCTCGAGCTGCTGCACATGCACCGGATCGACCACGTCGCCTTCGGCCGCCACGGCGGCGCCGGCCGCGCGCAGAAGGCGGTCGCCCTCGCCCGCCGCACCGGCGCGATGCGCCGCTTCGGCACCGGCCGCGGTTTCGACCTCGCCCTCGCGCACGGCTCGAACGACCTCGCCCTCGCCGCCGCCTCGCTGCGCATCCCGGCCGCGAACACCTTCGACTACGAGTTCGCGGTGCAGCAGCACAACATCGGCTGCCGCCTCGCCCGCCGCGTGATGGTCCCCGACCGCATCCCGCCGGAGCGCCTGGCCCGCTACGGCGTCGGGCCCGACAAGCTCGTCCAGTACCCCGGCCTGAAGGAGGAGTACTACCTCCACGACTTCGAGCCGGACCCGGTCGCGCTCGACTCGCTGGGCGCCGACCGCGAGCGCGTGCTGATCGTCTTCCGCCCGCCGCCGGACGTCTCGCTCTACCACCGCAAGTCGAACCCGCTCTTCCCCCAGGTCCTCGACCACCTCGGGCGCCACGACGGCGTGCAGGCGATCGTGATCCCGCGCACGGAGGACCAGCGCACCTACGTGCGGGGCCTGAAGCTGCCGTCGGTCATCGTGCCCGACGGCGCGGTCGACGCCCAGAGCCTGATCGCGCTCTCCGACCTCGTGATCTCGGCCGGCGGCACGATGAACCGCGAGGCCGTCGCGCTCGGCACGCCGGTCTACACGACCTACGGCGGCCGGCTCGGCGGCGTGGACGAGGCGCTGATCCGCGAGGGCCGCCTGCGCCCGCTCACCGACCCGCGCGCGATCGAGATCCAGAAGAAGGACAGCGCGAGCGAACCGGACCGGCGCGACCCCGACGTGCTGGTCGAGATGTTCCTCGGCACCCTGGACTCGCACCGATCCGGCGGATAGTTCACACTCGATGGCCATGGAGGCAGCGACGAGGGACGCGGTACGGCCCGGCTCGCTCGCCGAGCGCTACGCGCGCCTCGCGCACGAGGCGCACCTGGAGCCGCGGCCGGTCGACGCGGCGCTGCGCGGGCTCGACCTCGCCATAGCCGGCACAACGCTCGTGGCCACCAGCCCGCTGATCGGCGCCTTCGCTGCCGCCATCCGCGTGACGTCCGGCAAGCCGGTGCTCTACCGCGGCCGCCGGGTGGGCCGCGCGGGCAGGATCTTCACGATGTACAAGTTCCGAACGCTCGTGCCCGACGCCGAGGCGCGGCTCGGCCCCTACCTCGGCAACGAGCTGTCGAAGCTGACCGAGAACGAGGTCACGGCGATCGGCCGCGTCCTGCGCTCGTCGCAGCTCGACGAGCTCCCCCAGCTCTGGAACGTGCTGCGAGGGGACATGAGCATCGTCGGCCCGCGCCCGATCCGCCCCGCGTTCTTCGAGGAGCTCTGCCAGGACATCCCGCAGTACTGGCAGCGGCTCGTCGTCCGGCCGGGGATGACCGGCTTCGCGCAGATGCGCCTCACGCGTGACCACTCGTGGGCGGAGAAGCTCGCCCACGACTTCGAGTACATCGCCGACCGCTCCGTGCACCTCTACCTGCGGGTGGTGCTGGAGACGCTCTGGCGCATCGTCACGCGCCCGTTCACCGGGCGCAAGGCGCTCCAGAGCTAGCAGGGACGTCCGGTCCCGGACACTAGACTCGCCGCGCATGTGCGGCATCTGCGGCCAGGCGTCGCTCGACGGCGTCAGCGGCCGTGATCCGGCCGTCCTGAGCGCGATGAACGACGCGCTCGTGCACCGCGGGCCGGACAGCGACGGGATGCTGCTGGACGGGCCCGTCGGGCTCGCGATGCGGCGCCTGTCGATCATCGACCTGGCCGGCGGCGACCAGCCGATCGCCAACGAGGACGGGACCGTCCACGTGGTCCAGAACGGCGAGATCTACAACTACCGCGAGCTGATGGAGGGGCTGCGCGAGCGCGGCCACCGCTTCTCCACGCGGAGCGACACCGAGGTGGTGGTGCACCTCTACGAGGAGTGCGGGCCGAGCTTCGTCGACGAGCTGCGCGGCATGTTCGGCATCGCCCTGTGGGACGCGGCGCGGCGCCGCCTCGTGCTTGCGCGCGACCGCTTCGGCATCAAGCCGCTCTACTGGGCGAGCGCCGCCGGCACGCTGTCGTGGGCCTCGGAGCTGAAGGCGCTGATGCGCCAGCCCGACCTGCCGGCGGAGGTGGACCCCGCGGCCCTCGAGGCCTTCCTGGCGTTCAACTCGATCCCGGCGCCGCTCACGATCTACCGCCACGTGCGCAAGCTCCCGCCCGGGCACGTGCTCGTCTGGGAGGGCGGCGAGCCGCGCGTGGAGCGCTACGCGCGCCCGGGCCCGCCGCCGGACGGCGAGCCTCTGAGCGGCAGCGAGGACGAGCTGGCCGCGGAGCTGCGCGACCGCCTGCGCGACTCGGTCCGCGCCCACCTCGTGGCCGACGTGCCGGTGGGGGTGCTGCTGTCGGGCGGCATCGACTCCTCGGCGCTGGCCGCACTCGCCTCGCAGGAGAGCGGCACGACGCGCGTGAAGACGTTCTCGATCGGCTTCGAGGAGCGCTCGTTCAACGAGCTCGACCAGGCGCGGCTGGTGGCTGAGCGCTACGGGACCGACCACCACGAGCTGGTGGTGCGCCCGGACGCGGCCGCGCTGCTGCACGAGCTCGCGATCTACTTCGACGAGCCGTTCGCGGACTCGTCCGCGCTGCCGACCTACCTCGTGTCGAAGCTCGCCTCCGAGCACGTGAAGGTGGCGCTGTCGGGCGAGGGCGGCGACGAGCTGTTCGGCGGCTACTTCACCTACGTGGCGGACATGATCGCCCCCTGGGTCGGGCGCCCGGCGGCGGCGATGCGGCCGCTGATCGAGCGCCTGCCCAGCTCCAACCGCCGCACGTCGCTCGACTACATGGCCAAGCGCTTCGCGCGCGCGGCGCGCCTGCCGCCGCTCGAGCGCCACCACGGCTGGAAGGAGATCTTCTCCGAGGACGCCCGCGCCGAGCTGCTGGGCGGCCGCAGGCCCGCCGCGCCCGCCGATCCGCTCGCCGCCTACCGCGCCCGCTACGCGGAGACCGCCGGCGCCGAGCCGCTGTCGCGGCTGCAGGACGTGGACATCGGCATCTACCTGCCGGACGACCTGCTCACGAAGACGGACCGCGCGAGCATGGCCCACTCGCTCGAGACGCGCGTGCCGTTCCTCGACGCCGCGCTCGCTGACTTCGCGCTGGCGCTGCCGCGGCGGATGCGCGTGCGCGGGCTTCAGAAGAAGCGACTGCTGCGCAAGGCGGTCGAGCCGCTCGTGCCGCGCGAGATCGCGCGCGGGCGCAAGCGCGGCTTCTCGATCCCGGCGGCGGCGTGGCTGCGCGGTGAGCTCGAGCCGTTCGCGCGCGAGGTGCTGTCGCCGGAGGCGATCCGCCGCCAGGGCTATTTCGAGCCCGCCGCGGTCACGCGGGTGCTCGACCGCCACGTCTCCGGCCGCGAGGACCTCAGCCGCCAGCTCTGGGGGTTGATGTCGTTCGCGCTCTGGCACGAGCAGCACGCGCGCGTGGCGGTGGGGTAGTGGGGCGTCAGGCCGCTTCGGAGCTGCCGCTCCTGGTCGTGGCCGCGCTCCTCCTCGCCACCGGTGCGGACATCCTCCCTCCGGACGCGCTCGTCTCGGTCGGCCCGGTCGAGCTGACCCTGTCGCGGCTGCTGATCCTCGCGGGACTGGGCGCGCTTCTCTACGCCCACGGCCCGCGCCGCGAGCTCTTCGCCACGGGGCTCGCCATCCCGCTCGCCCTGCTGCTCCTGGCCGGTCTCGTCGCGACGATCAAGTGGGGCGGCGAGCCGCGCTTCCGCTTCCTCCTCGAGGCGATCGCGCTCTTCTACCTCGCCGTCGCCGCGATCCGCGCGCGGCCCGAGGCACGCCAGACGCTCGCCGTCGTCGCGCTCGTCGCCGTGGCCCTCTCCGCACTCGGCGGCGTCGCCCAGGTCGCGCAGGACGAGGCGACCGGCTTCTACCGCGACGGCTGCAGGCCGGTCACCGCCACCCCGCCCGCGGAGCCTCCGCCCGGCAGCATCACCCGCGCGATCGGCAGCTTCGAGAACCCGAACCTGCTCGCCGGGCACGTGCTGCTGATGGCTCCGCTCGCCGCCGCGGGGATCGCCGGCCTGGCCGGCGGCCGGCAGCTCCGGCGCGCGCTGTCGCTCGTCCTCGGTCTCGCCGCGCTCGGGCTCGTGCTCACCTTCTCGCGTTCCGGCGTCCTGCTCGGCATCGCCGGCCTCATCGCCGCGCTGGCCACCTCCGGCATCGCCTACCGGCGCCACCTGATCGTCGCCTCGGTCGCCCTCGCGGCGGCCGCCTTCGCGATCTTCGGCTCCTGCGGGTCGGAGGGAGCGGCCGGTTACGGTCGAACCCAGCAGTGGAAGGAGACGATCTCGGTGATCGGCGACAACCCCGTCTACGGCGTGGGGCTCGGCCGGGTCGGCGACGTGCTGCACGAGCGCGACGCCCGCCACAGCGCCAGGCACGCGCACAACCTCTTCCTAAACTGGTGGGCCGAGGCCGGGCCGCTCGCCCTCCTCGCCTGGATCTGGCTGTTCGCGGTGCTCGTGTGGCGCTCGCTGAGGGGGGCGCTCGCCGGGGACACCGTGGCGAGGGGAGCGATGGTGGCGCTCGGCGGATTCGCCCTGTACAGCATGCTCGACCACCCAGCCAACGTCGACCGCGTAGCCATCGCCCTGTGGGTCACGATGGCCCTTGCGGCCACGCTCCCGCGCGCGCCGGAGGCCGGCGGTGCCTAGCACCGGCGAGGGCTTCGCGGGGCTCGCGCTCGCGTTCGCCATCGCGCTGATCGCCACCCCGATCGCCGGGCGCGTCGCCTGGAGGATCGGCGCCATCGACCATCCGCGCGCCCGCGGCCTGCACACGCAGGCCACGCCGCGGCTCGGCGGCATGGCGATCCTGCTGGCGGTCGTGGCCGCGTGCCTCGTCTTCCTCCCCCACGACCAGCAGACGACCGGGATCCTGATCGGAGCCGGCGTGATCGCGCTCGTGGGGATGATGGACGACATCCTCGAGCTGTCGGCCGAGCAGAAGATCGTCGGCCAGACGCTCGCGGCAGCGATCCCCGTCGCCGCCGGCGTGCGGGTCACGAACTTCACGATCCCGTTCATCGGCCGCGTGGACCTGAGCGACGTCTTCGCCTACGGCCTGACCGCGATCGGCATCGTCGCGCTGATGAACGTCGTCAACTTCATCGACGGCGTGGATGGCCTGGCCGCCGGCGTGTGCACGATCGCCGCGCTGACCTTCGCCACGATCTCGCTCTCGCTCGACCGCCAGGTCGCCGGCGTGCTCGCGCTGATCGTGGCCGGCGCGTCGCTCGGCTACCTGCGCCACGGCTTCGCGCCGGCGACGGTCTTCCTCGGCGACTCCGGATCGAACTTGTTGGGCTACCTGCTCGGAGCGATAGTCGTGCAGGGGGCGCTCAAGACGAACGCGGTGGTCGCGCTCGCGTTCCCGCTCGTGATCCTCGCCGTGCCGATCCTCGACTCGAGCTTCGTGATCGCCAAGCGGATCAAGTACCGCCAGCCGGTCTACCAGGCCGACCGCTGGCACTTCCACCACCGCTTCGCGAACATCGGCTTCTCCCAGCGCAAGACCGCGCTCTACCTGTACGGCTGGACGCTGTCGCTGGCCGCCCTCGCACTGGCACTCCGCTTCGTCCCCTACTCCGACGACCACGGCCACTTCCACTGGGAATGGGTCACGGTGCTGGCCGGGTTCGGCCTGATCGCGCTCGCGGCGAGCCTCTACCTGGTCTACGTGCTCGAGATCCTCAAGCTCAGGCGCTTCCGCCAGTTCCAGCTGCGCACCGAGAGCGTGCTCGCGGGCGCTCCGGCGCCGGCCGAGGCGGAGGTCGACGCGCAGGTGGCGCGCGAGCTCGAGACCGGCGAGTTCGACGCCGTCCGGCGGCCATAGCCGGCCCCGGCCGGCCGCTCGCGCCGTCTCTCTCGCTGGCTCCCAGGCCCAAATACCAGCGCCTTGCATCGAGGGGTAGGGTGTCACCCGGCTGGGGCAAACACCACCTGGGGAGGCGGGGTACATGGCTGGACGGGGCAGGGACTTCGAGACAATGCTCAAGGAGCTCGCCGGCGCCAAGGCGACGGTGAACGTCCACGTGAAGCTGACGGGGACCAAGCCGGCCCCCCGCGGCGCCGGCGCGAAGCGCCGCGGCGCGCCGGAGACACAACTCGAGCGCCGCCTCAAGACGCTGCGCAAGGAGGAGGCGAGGGTGCTCGACTGGCTCGAGGCGGATCCGTCGCACGCGGCCGAGCTCCTGGCCGACCCGGTGGCGGCTCTGCGCAAGAGCGGCGTGAACATGGACGCGGCGACCGTGTCGGCCCTGTCCTCGTCCGCGCAGCGGACGAAGCTGCCCGGCGGGGTGCGCCTGGGCACGGTCACCGCCGAGGTGGACAGGGGGACGCGATGAGCACCCTCGAGGCCGAGCACTTCGACTTCGCGATCGCGCTGGGGCTCGACGCGCTCCAGGCGTTCCTGCTGCCCTCCGCGGGGATCCCTCTCCCGCGCGAGGGGACGCTGGGGGTCCCGGTCGTCGGCGGCGCGACCGTCCGCTACCGCGTCGGCACGCCGATCGTCGAAGCGGCAGGCGGCGACGCCGGCAAGGTGCTGCTGCGCTCCCCGCTCGAGCTCTCGATCCAGATCGGCACCCAGACGACCAGGTACGAGGACGGCGAGGCGGTCCTGACGGGCACGCCGGCGAACCGCGGCCCGCGGGACGCGATCCTGGCGATCGGCGACAGCGACCGGGCCCTGAGCACCCACGACCTCCTCGACCCGACGACGGTGCCTCCCGATCAGACCGCGCCGCCGCCGCCCGGCGTGACGATGGAGCAGCTCGAGCAGATCGTCCAGGCGATCGTGACCGAGACCGCGAACGCGGTCGGCGCGATACCCCTACACCGGCCGCTCGCGGGGGGCACGGCGGATGCCGCCGACGAGGCCGCGGAGATCGCCGTCCGCTTCGCCGAGGGCAGCGGGGACGAGCTCCACCTGCTGATACGGACCGGCACCTCGGGCACCGCCGCCGGCACCGGCCGAATCGAACCGTTCCTCGCGGCCTTCGAGAACTCGGGGCTGCTGCTGCGCAACGGGTGGCTGCTCCAGTTCCTCATCCTGCCCGCGCTCCAAGGCGCGTTCCCGGGCGCGATGTTCGACTTCAGCGACTCGCCCCCGAGCATCGCGAGCAACACCGACCCGCTGTACCAGCAGGGAGACAAGAAGATCCACAACATCGCGGTGACGGTCGACCCCGGGCAGGGGCGCCTGGCGTTCACCGGCGAGGTCTCCGACCGCGGCACGGGCTGGAAGGCCACGGGCACGTTCTCGTTCTTCATGACCCTGAACTCCGACGCCGACGGCATCCTGGGTCTCGTCACCACCGAGCCGGTGGTCCAGGTCAAGGTGGAGATGGAGTGGTGGCGCACGCTGGCCGGCATCGTCGGCGCCGTCGTGCTGGGAGCCGTCGGGTTCGTGATCGGCGGTCCCGCCGCGGGCCCGGCCATCGCCTACGCGATGGTCGGGGCCTTCCTCGGCTTCATACTGGGCGGGAAGTTCGGGGGCGACATACTCGAGGAGTTCTTCACGCAGCTCGCGAACGGGGCGCTCGCGGGCGCAGTCGACACGGCGACGGCCCCGTTCCGGCTGGGCCCGCTCAAGGACTTCGACCTGCCCGTGACGATCGACGGCATCACGCTCGGCGACGTCCACCTGGAGAACGTGACGAAGATGACGGGTCGCATCAGGCGGCGCACCACCGCGCCGATCTTCGGCCAGGGCACCCCCGACCTGCAGGTGGGGCAGGCCGTGGACCTCGACACCGGTCGCCTCGACGCGGGCGGGCTTCCCGATCTCGTCGTGGAGGACGCGGGCGCGCTCGGCGTGCGCATCGTCGGGCAGAACGGCACTCTGTTCGCGCCCGTCGGCGGGGAGTTCGGCCCGATCACGCCGGACGATCTGGCGACCCTGGCCTACACGCAGCCGAGCGTCCTCGCCCCGCGAGGGATCCCGCCGCTGGCGAGCGTCACGGTCACGTTCGCCGCACGAACGTCGGAGGGGCTGTTCGCGAAGCTCCAGGCGAGGAGGGAGCGCGACCGCGTGGCCTTCCGGTACGTGACGTACGCGGTCAGCGCGCCGCGGCACATGACGATCGAGGGCGACGCGCGGGTGGTGGACCGAGAGGCCGGCGTGTCGCCACCCGGAGGCGGGCGCGGGCTCCGGACGTCCGTGCAGCAGGAGGGCTGGTACTGGGCCGAGCACTTCGACCTGGTCGCCCCGCTTCGCTACGAGTGGTCGTTCGACGGCACGCCGCTGGCACCGGGCCAGGAGACGGCGATCGAGAGCGGCGCCGTCGCGACCGCGTTCGGCAACGGGCAGGTGCGGATCACGACCGCGATGGGCGTCAACCTCGACGGCCGCCTGAGCGCGAGGGTCACGGATGCGCGGAACCAGACCGCGACCGCGAGCCGCTACGTCGCGCTGCGGGGCTGGGAGATCGGCTTCCGGCCAGGCGGCGGCGTGTTCGATCCGGGGCCCCTCTCGGAGGTCGATCCGCCCGGCGGCGGGCCGCGGCCGTTCCCGGGCCGCCCCCCGATCCTCGGCGCGGAGGCGATCAGGGATGTGATCGCGCGGGCGGCGGCCGAGGAGACCGACCTGTCGAAGGAGCTCGTGGGAGCGGTCGAGCGCGGCCGCCAGCTCGGCTGACCCGGCGGGCTACGCCTCCCGCTTCGGCGGCAGCTCCTTGAGCTGGTGGGCGGGCGTGAAGAAGCCGCGGTAGCCGAACGTGGTGGCGATGACCGCCGACATCGCCACGCTGCCCATCAGCGTCCACAGGAGGATCAGCTGCAGGCGGACCGCGTCGATCGGGTCAGCGCCCGCCAGCAGCATCCCGACCATCGTGCCGGGGAAGAACACGACGCCGGTCGTCTTGGTCGAGTCGACCAGGGAGATCATCCCCGAGCGCAGGCTGCGCGTGACCATCCCCCGCGCGGCCTCGGCCGAGGTGGCGCCGAGCGACAGCGTGGCCTCGATCTGGAGCCGCGCCGAGCGCACCTCGTCGGCCAGCCGGTTGAGCGAGACCGCCGCGGCCGTCATCGCGTTGCCGATCACCATTCCGCCCACCGGCACCAGGTAGCGCGGCTTGGCCTCGAACACCCCCAGCGCCAGCACCAGGCCGAGCGTGACGAGCGCCGCCACCGACAGCCCGAGCGCGATCGGCCCGAGCGCTCCCGGCACCTCGCTCGCGCGGCTGCGCGCGGTCCACGAGCCGAAGCCGACCATCACCGCCAGCAGCGCCACGACCAGCAGCAGCGAGTCCGAGTCGAAGATCGCCTGGATCACGTAGCCGACCGCGGTGAGCTGGAGGAAGGAGCGCAGCACCGCGATCCCGAGGTCCTGCTCGAGGTTCGCCCCGCGCCAGTACGACACTCCCGCCGCGAGGACGACGAGCACGAGCGAGGCGGCCACCTCCAGCAGCGAGATCTCGACGCTCACCTGGCGATCCTCCCGTCCTCGAGCTCCACGATCCGCCTGCAGAGACGCTCGGCCTGCCCGCGCTCGTGCGTGACGAGCACCATCGAGAGCCCGCTCCGCTCCGCCAGCTCGGCGAGCGTCCGCTCGACGCCGCGCTTGGTGTAGTCGTCGAGCGCCGAGGTCGGCTCGTCGAGCAGCAGCGCGTCCGGCTCGAGCGCCAGCGCCCGCGCGAGCATCACCCGCTGCTGCTCGCCCACCGAGAGCTGGTCGGCCTCGCGGTCCGCGTAGAGCCGGGTGAGACCCGACAGCTCGAGCGCGCGCTCCACGTCGGCGGTCCGCCCGCACAGCGAGGGGCCGTAGCGCACGTTGTCGGCGACCGTGCCCGGCAGCGGCGCGGGGAGCTGCGGGACCATGCACGCGCGGCGGCGCAGCTCGCGCACGTCGAGGCCGCGCACGTCGTCGCCCTGGAACCGCACGGTGCCGCTGTCGGGGTCGGCCAGCCGGTTCAGCAGGCGCAGGAGCGACGACTTGCCGGATCCCGACGGGCCGAGCAGGCCGGTCACCCCCGGGTCGATCCCGAGGCTCACCTCGCGGAGCACCGTCCCGCCCGCACGCGAGGCGGTCACGCGGTCGAGCTCGAAGAGCGCCGTCAGACCGTCTGGAGCAGCTGCGGGTAGAGCGGGTGGCGCTCGGCCAGAGCGCGCGTGCGCTCGGCGAGCTCGGCGCGCAGGTCGTCGCTCCACTGCGACGTGAGCGCCTCGCCGATGATCCGCCCGACCTCGGTGAACTCGTCGTCGCCGAAGCCCCGCGTGGCGAGCGCCGGCGTTCCCACGCGCAGGCCGGACGAGACGGCCGGCGGGCGCGGGTCGAACGGGACCGCGTTGCGGTTGACGGTGATCCCGACCTCGTGCAGGCGGTCCTCGGCCTGCTGACCGTCGAGGTCGGAGTCGCGCAGGTCGGCGAGCACGAGGTGAACGTCGGTCCCGCCGGTCAGGACGTTGACGCCGGCCGCGAGCAGCTCCTCCGCAACCCGCTGGGCGCCGGCGACCGTGCGCTGCTGCCGCTCGCGGAACGTTGCGCTGGCCGCGATCCGCAGCGCCACCGCCTTGGCCGCCACCGCGTGCATCAACGGGCCGCCCTGCTGGCCGGGGAACACCGCCGAGTTGATCTTCTTGGCGTACTCCTCGCGGCACAGGATCATCCCGCTGCGCGGGCCGGCGAGCGTCTTGTGGACGGTGGTGGTGACCACGTCCGCGTGCGGCACCGGGCTCGGGTGCAGCCCCGCCGCGACGAGCCCGGCGAAGTGGGCCATGTCGACCATCAGGTAGGCGCCGGCCTCGTCGGCGATCGCCCGGAACGCCTCGAAGTCGAGCTGGCGCGGATACGCCGACCAGCCCGCCACGATCAGCTTGGGCCGGTGCTCGGCCGCCGCGCGCGCGACGTCCTCCATGTCGAGCCGCGAGTCGCTCTCGCGCACGCCGTAGGTGGCGAAGTCGTAGAGCTTGCCCGACACGTTGATCTTCATGCCGTGGCTCAGGTGGCCGCCGTGGTCCAGCTTCATCCCGAGCACCCTGTCGCCCGGGTCGAGCAGCGCGTGGTAGACGGCGTTGTTGGCCTGCGCGCCCGCGTGCGGCTGCACGTTCGCGTGCTCGGCGCCGAACAGCGACTTGGCCCGCTCGATCGCGAGCCTCTCGGCCACGTCCACGTGCTCGCAGCCGCCGTAGTAGCGCTTGCCGGGGTAGCCCTCGGCGTACTTGTTCGTGAGCACCGAGCCCTGGCAGTCGAGCACGGCCTGGGGCACGAAGTTCTCCGACGCGATCATCTCGAGCGTCGCGTCCTGACGGCGCAGCTCGTCCTCGAGCACCTGCGCGATCTCGGGGTCGACCTCGGAGACCGGCCGGGTCTGGAAGTCGGGCGGCAGATCGGTCATGGGATCACCGTACCAACGGCCTCGGAGCCGAAGGACGCGGCGGCCTCCGTCCGATGGCGCTAATCGCGTAAAGAGCGGCGCCGGCGCTCCGAGGGGGTGAGCGCCGGCGCCTGTGGGGAAGGTTCGTCAGGCGGTGCCGATGACCTCGGCGAGCGCGTCGACCACCGCCGGGTCGAACTGCGTTCCCGCCTTGCTGCAGACCTCCGCGAGCGCCTCGTCCTCGCCCATCGCGTCGCGGTACGGGCGGTCGGCGGTCATCGCGGCGTAGGCGTCGCAGGCGCAGATGATCCGGCTCGCGAGCGGGATCCGCGCGCCCGAGAGGTTGTCGGGGTAGCCGGCGCCGTCCCAGCGTTCGTGGTGGAAGCGCACCACGGTGGCCACGGCCTCGAGCCCGGGGATCGCCGACAGCGTCTCGCAGCCCCAGGCCGCGTGGCACTTGATCGTCTCGTACTCGTCCTCGTCGAGCGGGCCCGGCTTGTGCAGGACCGCGTCCGGCACGCGGATCTTGCCGACGTCGTGCAGGCGGGCCGCGAACTCGAGCTCCACGAGCGAGGCCGCCTCCAGGCCGAGCAGCCGCCCGACGGCGCAGGCGAGGCGGACCACGTCCTCGGAGTGCTCGGCGGTGCGGCGGTCGCGCATGTCCATCGCCGCGGCGAGCGCCTCCACGTGGGCCTTCATCAGGTCGTCGAACTGGCGCCGGTCCTCAGAGTGCTCGAGCGCCGCGGCGGCGAGATCGGCCAGCTCGGCCAGGAGCAGCAGCTCGTCCTCGCCGAACGAGCGGTTCGGGTCGCACGAGCCGGCCACCAGCGCGGCGTCGACCTGGCCGTTCCAGCGCACCGGCACGGCGGCGCCCGCGCAGCCGCCGCCGGCGGGTGCGTCGAGCGGCTTCACGAACTCGGCGAAGTCGTCGGTCAGGACCGGCTCGCCCGTGGCGAGAACGTGGCCGACGGGACTCTCGTCGGTGCCGAAGCGGCAGCCGAGTGCGTCCCAGGGGAGGCCGTGGGCGGCGGCGGAGATCAGCAGGCGCGGGTCGCGGCGGTCGCGCACGACGATGCAGGAGACCTCGACGCCCGCGATCCGGCATATCTGCTTGGCGAGCCGCTCGAGCACGAGCGCCGCGTATCCGCTCTCGCGGGCAGGGGCCGCTACGGCCCCGGTGGAGGGCTGGTCAAACCGTCGCTGTTGGCCTCGCCTTGGCATAGTCCCTTGCCTCACGAACGATCACCGCAATCGCCCGGGCGAAAACTCGAACAGTCGTCTAGGAATCGCGGACTGGGCCGCGCACCAAGACCTCTTTCTCTCTCCCTCTGCGGCCCCACTAGCGCCGGATGATTACCGGCGGCCTTCCCAGGGGCTGGAGCCGCTGTTGATTAAGCACGATGTTTCCGGCCAAGCGCGTGACGAAACTTGTTCGAGCGCAATTTCCCGCCCAGTGGGGGAGGGCCGATTTTCGCCCCTCGCAGGCTCAAAGCAGGTCCGCCAGCACCTCCGCGGACACCGCACCCGCGCGCAGCACCCGGTGATCGCCGGATTCCTCGTACGTCGTGAGGTCCACGACCGTCGAGGGCGTGCCGGGCAACTCTCCCCCGTCCAGCTCGGCGCCGGCGGCCGCCCGCACCGCCGGATCGACGTCGGCGAGCCGGCGCGGGTCGGCCCCGCCGGTCGGATTCGCGCTCGACTGGAGCACCGGCCGGCGGATCGCGAGCATGGCCTCGAGCCCCGGGCGCAGGCCCGGGATGCGGATGCCGAGCCGCTCCGGCGCGGGCCCGCACGCGAGCGGATACAGCCGGCGCGGGTTCGGGATCACGGCCGTGACCGGGCCGGGCAGCAGCTTCGACAGCGCGCCGCGCGTACGCGGGCCGATCCCGTCCAGCGCGGCGAACGCAGGCTCGGGGTCGAAGAACATCACCGCCGCCGGGCGCTCCTGGGGCCGCCCCTTGATCTCGTAGAGGCGCCGCACGCCCGTCTCGGACTCGGCGTCGGCCGCGAGGCCGTAGACGGTGTCGGCGGGAAACAGGCCGACGCCGCCCGCGGCGAGCGCGCGCTCGAAGCGCTCGACGTCCTCGGGGGTCATCGAGCCCCCAAGCCGAGGTGGGCCGTATTTCGCTCGAATAGCGAGTGTAAGAGGGCCCACCTCACGGAATCCGCCCCATGGTGACCCGCTCGCGCCCGGCGAGGTCCACGAGCGTCCGAGGCTCCGCGAGCATCCCCCCGACCGCCGCCGCCTGCGAAGGCGCGTGCTCGAGCGCCACTCGGAGACCCGGCGGCGCCTGCGCGACCAGCGCGCGGATGGCGTCGAGCCCGTCGGCCCCGCTGACGAGCGCGAAGCGCGGCTCGTAGCGCACGATCTCCGGCGCCAGCCCCTCCCACTCCGCCTCGGTCACGTACGGCAGGTTCGCCACCACGAGATCCGCCGAGCGGGCCACGTCCGGCAGGCCCTCCGCGCGCTCGACCGGCACGTCGAGGCCGAGCCGTGCCGCGTTCCCCCGGGCCACCTCCACGGCCGCCGGCGACGCGTCGGACGCGCTCACCACCAGGTCCGGCCGCTCGTCCGCCAGCGCCAGCGCCACGGCGCCCGAGCCGGTCCCGACGTCGTGCACGCGCGACCCGGCGGGCAGTTCCAGCGCCACCTCCACCAGCAGCTCGGTCTCTGGGCGCGGGATCAGCACGCGCCCGTCCACGTCCAGCTCGATCCGGCGAAAGCCGCGGCGGCCGAGGATGTAGGCGACCGGCTCGCGCGCCAAGCGCCGCCGCACGAGCTCCCCGACGAGCCGCGCGGCCGGAGCCTCCACCACGCCGCCGGGCTCCATGTGCAGCCGCTCCCGGTCGACACCGAGCGCCCGGGCCACCAGCAGCTCCGCGTCGAGCCGCGGCGTGTCGCAGCCCGCCATGGCGAGAGCGTCCGCGGCGGAGACCACCGCATCGCGAACGGTCCCTACCGCGACCGCCACTGCCGGCTCAGCCCGTCACGAGCGAGCCCGACTCGAGCTTGCGCCGCTTCTCGTCGGCCTCGAGCGCGCCGGTGATCTCGTCGAGCTCGCCCGCGAGGATCGCGGGCAGGTTGCCGCGCGTCAGCTTCACGCGGTGGTCGGTCACGCGGTCCTGCGGGAAGTTGTAGGTGCGCACCTTCTCGGAGCGCTCGCCGCTGCCCACCTGCGAGCGCCGCTCGGCCGACAGCTCCGCCTGCTGCGCCGCCAGCTCCTGCTCGTAGAGCCGCGCGCGCAGCACGCGCATCGCCTTCTCGCGGTTCTGGAGCTGCGACTTCTCGTCCTGCATCGAGACCACCAGGCCGCTCGGCTTGTGCGTGATCCGCACGGCCGAGTCCGTCGTGTTGACGGACTGGCCGCCCGGCCCGGACGAGCGGTAGACGTCGATCTGCAGGTCGTTCGGGTCGATCCGCACGTCGACCTCCTCGGCCTCGGGCAGCACGGCGACGGTCGCCGTGGAGGTGTGGATCCTCCCCTGCGACTCGGTCTCCGGAACCCGCTGCACGCGGTGCGTGCCGCCCTCGTACTTGAAGACGCTGTAGGCGGCGCGCCCGCGGATCGCGAAGGTGTACTCGCCGTCGGCCGTGGACAGCGCCTCGGTCTTGAACCCGCGCCGCTCCGCGTAGCGCGTGAGCATCCCGTACAGGTCGCCCGCGAACAGCCCGGCCTCCTCCCCGCCCGTGCCGGCGCGGATCTCCACGATCACGTCCTTCTCGTCGGCCGGGTCGGGCTCCACGAGCGCGAGCCGGATCTCGTCCTCGAGCTCGGCCAGGCGCGTCTCCGAGGTGCGCAGCAGATCACGCAGCTCCGGATCCTCGCCGTCGGCCAGCAGCTCGCGGGCGCCGGCGGCGTCGTCCGCCGCCTTGCGGTACTCCACGGCCAGCTGGTGCGCGTGCTCGATCGCGTGGTAGGCGCGGCCGACCTCGGCATAGCGCTCGCGATCGGAGATCACGGCCGGGTCCGACATCTGGTTCGAGAGCTCCTCGAAGCGGCTCTCGATCTGGCTGACGAGCTCCTCGAGCATGG